>CAYQAD010000178.1:0-5624 GCA_964415125.1 uncultured Phycisphaeraceae bacterium
AAGGGGACGGGCGTGAACTTGGGGTAGGCGCAGATCGTTCCGACCTGGACGAACGTGCCGCCGCGTTCGATGAGGCCGTCGAGTCGGGCCTGCTCGATGAGGTGCATGGCCATCGCCATGTTGGCGTAGAAGTATCGGCCTGGGTTGTCGCGGTTGGCGCCGATGCCGCCGACCTCGGCGGCGAGGTGGATGACCGCATCGGCCTTCTCGCTGCCGAAGGCGTCTTGGTACATCGCGGCGGTCTGGTTCTGGTCGGTCAGGTCGTAGTCGGCGCTGCGAGGGACGAAGAGGTTGTCGCCCGCCACGCCGCGGGCGCGGAGGGTGTCGAGGACCTTGGTGCCCAGGAAACCCGAGCCCCCGGTGACGATGACGCGCTTGCCCGCGAGATCCATGCAGTTACTCCGTTCCGCTGAAGAGCACGAGCGTGTCGTTCACGCCGTTGGTGAACCATACGCGTCGCCAGCCGGAAACTCGTTTGAGAAAGTCGACCCATCGCTCGCTCTTGGGGCCGTCGGCCTCGCGGCGGCTCGCGGGGCTTCGGTGGACGGTCGGGATGTAGCGGTTCGCGTTGTCGATCACGATGATGCCGCGGGGTGAGAGATGGTCGAGGGCCCACAGAGCGCAGTAATCGCGCATGCGCCCGTCGACGAGGACGACATCGGCCTGACGCCCCGCGAGGCCCTCGGTGCCCGCGCCGACGTAGGGCTCGGGCTCCTGCGGGACGAGGCGGTAGTCGACGTTGGTGACGCCGGCGTCTCTGAGCTGCTTGGTCACGATGCCGTGCCACTCCGCGTGGTGCTCGATGCTGACCACATGGCTCACGCGCCGGGCGAACCAGCGGGTGGATCGGCCGGAGCCGAACTCGACCATGACGTCGCTCGAGCTGAGCCAGCCGTCGAGGAACCAGACCGAGTCGGGGACGAGCCAGGGCGACTCGGGGTTGCGCCGCTGCCAGCGTCCCCATCGGAGACGGTCAACAACGTACCGGGGTGTGATGTGGCTGAACGATCTGGTCATCGCATCGAACCTCCCTCGGTTGGCGAGTCTACAACCCCCGCCGAGATAGCCGAAGAGAGAGTGCTACCCGTCGGAGAAGGATGCCCGCGACATGAGCCAAGACCCGTCGAATCAGGCATCCGAGCCGCAATCGGCGTCGCCCGCGACCTCAGAGACGGCCGTGGCGACCCCGGCCGCGGAGGAGGCGAGCGGGCCGCGGGAGGAAGGTCTGGGCGCGAAGGTCCGAGTAGGCGCCTCGTGGACCACGCTCGGCGTGCTGGCGAACAAGAGCCTCACCATCATCTCGCAGGTGGTGCTCGGGTATCTGCTTTCCGACGGCGACTTCGGCGTGTATGCGATGGCGATCGCGGCCGCCGGGCTCGTTCGCATCCTGCAGAACGGCGGCAGCCGGGATTACCTCGTCAAGCGCGGCCGCGAGGCGTATCCGAAGCTGGCGATGCCCGCCTTCACCTACTCGATGCTCTTCAACGTCTTCGCGGCGGGCTCGATGATCCTGCTCGCGCCCATGGCGGCGCGGTTCTACGGCGAGCCCGAGGTCGCGTCGCTGATGATCATCATCGCGCTTTCGATGCCGTTGCAGACCAGCGCGGTCATGTTCCGCATCAAGCTGCAGGTGGACCTGCGGTACAAGGAGATGTCGGCGATCGTGGTCGGGTCCGGGTTCTGCCGGTACGGGGCGACGATCCTGCTTGCGTATCTGGGCTTTGGCGCCCAGAGTTTCGCGTGGCCGTTGCTGCTTGTAGCGCTGTACGAGAACGTGCACGGCTATGTCGCGACGCGGGATCGGTTCTGGTTGTACAGCCGCGTGCGCGACTCGCGCCGCGAGTGGGGCACGATCTTCCGCGCGACGCGCTGGCTCTTGTTCGGCAGCTTCGCAAACCTGCTCGTGCTGCAGGGGGACTATCTGATCTCGGGTCGGTTCGTGTCGGCGGAGATCCTGGGCGTGTACTACTTCGCGTACGCGCTGCTCGGGCAGGGCGTGACGCTGCTGGTGATGAACTTGCAGAGCCTGCTTCTCCCGGCGCTCTCGCGATTGGAGGGCGAGCCGGAGCGGCTGCGCGTGGCGGTGCTGCGGACGATGCGTGTGCTGCTGCTGATCGCGGTGCCGTTGTCGATGGGGCTTGGGACGGTGTACGCGCCGCTCGAGCAGCTGGTGTGGGGCGGCAAGTGGGCCGTCTCGACCGAGCCGCTGCGTGTGCTGGCGCTCGTGTACTTTCTTCCGCTGACCGCTGGGTTTACGTACGCCGTGCTCGTTTCGGGCGGCCGATACAAGCGGTGGAGCCTGCTCACGCTGATCGAGGGCGTGCTCGTGGTCGCGGGCGGCGCGGTGGGCGCGAAGTACGACGGCACGCCGCTGGGCATCGCGGTGTGCGTCGCGAGTGCCATCCTCATCGGGCGGAGCATGACGCTCGCCGTGACCGCCCGCACGGTGGGCGTGCGCAAGCGCGACATCGGCGACACGGTCCTGCGGCCTTGGGTCTTCGGTCTGGCGGGGTACGGCCTCGGGCTTGTCGCGATCGACGCGGCGACAGCGCACGTGCCGGCCGGCCGACTCGGTGAGACGATGCTCTTTGTCATCGGTGGCGCCGTCTTCACGCTGGCCTACGGCGTGCTCATGCGGGTCCTCGCGTCGCAGCACATCCGCGACTTCCTGACCATCGTGCCGGCACGCCTGCGCCCGATGGCCTCGCGCCTCGCGCTGGTAAAGCCGACATGAGCCGGCGTTCTTACGGACGGTCGCGGCGGCGGTCGGCGGCGCGGGTGCTGGCGCGGCTGCTCGCCTGGGCGTGTGTGGGCCTCGGTGTGCTTGGGATTGTGGGGTGGCTGATCGGCACCGCGGCGTCCGATCGCGAGCTCTGGTCGCAGTACATCGCGTGGATACCGGCGTGGTGCTTCGGTGTCCTCGTGTTGGGAACCGCAATGGTGGCGCGCGCGCTCGGCGGGCGCCGGTTTCGCAGGGCCAGCTGGCTGTTGTGCGGCGCGGGTGTGGGTGTGCTCGCAGTGGTGGCGGTGGTGGATCTTCGCGTGCTCAACGTGTTCGTGCCTGCGCGTCCGGCGCAGGGGCGAGCGGCGCTCGATGTGATGTATTGGAACCCCGCGAAGGCGCGAATGACCGGCTTCGAGCGGGCGGCGATGGAGACGATGGGCGGCGACGTGGTCGTCATCGCCAACCCACCGGGCGGCAGCAACGTGCGTGAGGTCGCGGCCGCACTTGGGCTTGAGCATGTCGAGAGCCGACCGCCGCTCCATGTGCTGAGCCGCTTCGAGATCACCGCATGGGGATGGACACGACTCGGGCTGAATGCACGTAGCCGATTCCGCAACCCCGACGGCACGTGGGGTGCGGTGGTAGATCACGGGCGGGCGATGTTCGTGCAGCTCGATACCGAGTCGATCCATGGCGGCCCGACGACGCTCTGGATCCTCGATCTGCCGAGCGATCCGACCAGGCATCGCGTCGAGATCGTGCAGGGCCTGCTCGTGGCGACGCGCGAGTGGACGCCGAGCCCCGTGCCGACGCGCGGCAAGGGGCCCTGGGGCATGGCGCCGGCGGGCTGGCAGGAGGGCACGGGCTTCCCGCAGCCGGACGTGATCATCGGCGACCTGAACATCCCGCGGGGCTCGTACTCGATCGGGCTGATTGCGCCGGGGTTCGAGAACGCGCAGCGGCGGGCTCGGCCCGGGTGGCACTTCAGCTGGCCGCGCACGCCGACGCTGCTGCATATCGATCAGGCGTTTGTGGCGCCGGGCTGGTCGGCGCTTGGGTATCGGCTGGTGGACCCGGGCATCGGGTTCCACGAGGCGCAGCGGGTGTGGATTCTGCCGCCGACGCGCTAGCTCCCAGCGAAACACGGCGTGCCGGGGTGGGCACGCCGTGCGCGTTTGCGGTCAAGATTCTTCTGGCGTGATCAGGTCGCCAGCCGGGGTGTTCAGCGGGTGCCGAGCAGCTCGATCTCGAAGACCAGGTCGGCGCGGGGAGGGATGACGGGAGGCGAGCCGCGCTCGCCGTAGCCCATGCTGTAGGGGATGGTGAGCTTGCGGGTGCCGCCGACCTTCATGCCGGGGATGCCCTTCTGCCAGCCCTCGATGAGGTTGTCGAGCGGGAACTCGATGGGGTCGGCGTTCTTCGAGGAGTCGAAGACCTGCCCGTCCATCAGCATGCCGGTGTAGTGAACCTTGACAGTCGCGCCGGGCTGGCACTCGGCGCCGGTGCCCTCGACGGTGTCTTCGATCATGAGCTCGGTGACGGGGTCGGCCATGGTGGGGCCTTTCATCTTGCGGGTGGGTGGTGAACTGGCTTGAAGGGCAGGGTAGACCGTCAGTTCGCGGGTGGCGTGCGGTCGGCGTCGGACTGGACGCCATTCTGCGGCCTGTTCGACTCGGCGCCGTCGGCCTCTTCGACCTTGCCCAGGTATCCGGGCAGCTCGACCCCGGCCTGGCGGGCAAGATCGTGCACCGGCGGGAGTGACCCAATGAGCCCGGAGAGGAAGTCCGCCGTCGCGCCGCGTGAGCCCCCTTTGCCCTCGATCTCGCTTCCCGCCCGGCCGCCGTCCCACACGGTGACCTTGTCGATCTTGAGGTTTTGCACGGCCTTGACCTGCTCGGCGACGAGCGTGGGAAGCTGCTCGATGAGCAGCAGCGTGGGCGCGACCTGCGTGTTGCCCGCTGCGGCGGCGATCAGACGCTCGTAGCCGTCGGCCTTCGCCTCGAGCACCTTGCGCGTGCCCTCGGCCTCTGCTTCGTACCGGGCGAGGATCGCGTCGGCCTCGCCCCGTGCCTCGCGCCGGCGCTTCTCGGCCTCGGCTTCGGCGGCGATCTCGATGCGCTGCTTCTCGATCTCCTGCGGCGCCAGCTCTTCCTTCGCCAGACGCGCCAGCTCCTGCTCGCGCTCGGCACGCAGGATCGCCTCGGCCGCGTTCGCGCCCGCGACGTCCGACCGGCGCATCGCCTCGGCGCGGATCTCGGCGAGCTTCGCGTTGGACTCGGCGACCTGCGCCGCCGAGGTGTTCTCGCCGGCAACCGCCTCGGCCTCGGCCTCGGCGACCTGCACACGCTCGGACTGCTCGGCCCGCTTGGCGGCCGCCGCGGTCTCGGCGCCGCGCTCGGCGATCGCGATGTCCTGGTCGCGCTTGCTCTGCATCTCGCCCGCGATCGCCTGGGCCTCAAGCTCGGCGACGGCGACGCGCTGCTGCTGCTCGGCTGCCTTCTCGCCCTCGGTCGCCGCGGCATGTTCCTTCGCGACACTGACCGTTTGTTCGCGCTGCGCCGCGGCTTCGCCCGTGGCGCCGTCGCGGTCGGCCTGGGCGACCTCGACGCGGGCCTTGTTGATCGCGTCTGCCGCGGCGCGCTGGCCGATGGCCTTGATGTAGCCCGACTCGTCGGTGATGTCGCGGATGTTCACGTTGATCAGCTCGAGGCCGATCTTGTTGATCTCCTGCGTCACGTTCTCGTTGACGAGACCCATGAACTTCTCGCGGTCCTTGTTGATCTCCTCGATCGACAACGTCGCGATCACCAGACGAAGCTGACCCAGGATGATGTCCTGCGCCTGCTCGCGCACCGCCTGCGGCGGGAGTCCCAAAAGGCGCTCGGCCGCGTTGCTCATC
>CAYQAD010000179.1:0-5622 GCA_964415125.1 uncultured Phycisphaeraceae bacterium
AGCCCGAGCAACTCGGCGATGGTCGGCTGCCCCGGCGCAGTCGTGGTCTCGCTTCGCAAGGAGGCGAACGTGAGAAACCCGCCGAATTTCGGCGCCAGCACCCGGCTCATGAGCCCAAACTCGCCCATGCCCAGCGCGATCGTCGGCTTGGGTGCCCCGCGCAGGATCTCGAAGAGCTCGAGGTTGTCACGCAGGCTGCGCGCCCGGAACGCGACCTTGACCACGCTCACCGCCGGCTCGGCATAGGCGCCCGCAAGGCGACGCGTCAGGTCGGCCGGCCGGCCCTCGAAGTCGTGCGTGCTCAGGATCAGCCGCGTCGCGACCTGCCGCTCCTGCTTGGGGTGGTCGACCGCGAGGTTGACCTTCTGCCGGAGGTTCGCCGAGCGCGTGTACGCGGCGAGCTCGACGTCGATGTACGCCGGCGGGCGCTCCGCGGTGCCCAGCCGCTCGAAGAGCGCGATGCGTGCGGTGTCCTCGCCGTCGTACTCGCCGCCCTCCCAGGTGGGCCTGCATGTCATGATGCAGGGCAGGGGCGTCTCGGCAGCCAGGCGCACCGCCGCCTCGATCTCGCCGGGCTCGTCACCCGTGAACATGCTGTCGAGGCGGTACTCAACGAGGTCCGCGCCCGCGAGCCTCGCGGCGTTCGCGTCGGCCAGCGCCGCGTCCACGGGCGCTGGGCCGCCCTCGATGCTCTCGACCGTGATCGGCACGCAGACCCGCGTCATAGCTCGGCCAGCTTCCGCGCGGTCTCCTGCTCGAGCAGCGCCGACATCATGGGCTGGAGGTCGCCCGCGAGCAGATCGCGCAGCTGGTACTTCTGGTCCAGCCTTTGGTCCGCGACGATGCCCTCCTGGTATCGGTACACCCGGATCTTCTCGCTGCGATCGCCGCCCTTGATCTGGGCGCTTCGTGCCGCGGCACGCTCGGCGTGCTGCTTCTGACGCTCGAGCTCCGCCACGCGCGCCGCGAGCAGCCGACGCGCCTTCTCGCGGTTCTGGTGCTGGCTCTTGGACTCCTGCATGCGCACCTCGACGCCCGTCGGCTCGTGGACCATGTGCACGGCCGTCGCGACCTTGTTGACGTTCTGCCCGCCAGGCCCTTGCGACGTGGTCACGTGCTCGACCACGTCCTTGGACCAATCGATCTGCACGTCGGCCTCTTCGACCTCGGGCAGCACCGCGACGGTCGAGGTCGACGTGTGGATGCGACCCTGGCTCTCGGTCGCCGGCACGCGTTTGACGCTGTGCACCCCGGCCTCGAAGCCCAGCTCGCTCCACACGCCGTCGCCGCGGATCGTCGCGACGGCGCTACGCACGCCACCCATGCCGCCGTCCTCGGTGACGTCGAGCAGCTCGAATGTCCATCGCTTGTTGGCGGCGTACCGCTCATACATCTGCAGCAAATCACGCGTCCAAAGCCCGGCCTCGTCGCCGCCCGCGCCCGCGCGGAGCTCCAGGATCACGCCGCCCACGCCCCGGTCCTCGGTGCCGACCAGCGCCGCCTTGACCTCCTCGACGAGCGACTCGATCCGCTGCTCGATCGGCTCGATCTCGTCGGCGGCCATGGCGGCAAGCTCGGCGTCGTCGCCCGCGACGGCCTCACGCAGCTCCACGAGCTCCGCCGACAGCCGCTGGACCTCGCGCCAGCCCTCTGCAACCGGCGCCAGCGCCGCCCGATGGATGCCCAGCTCACGGGCCTTCTTGTGGTCGCTCATCGCCTCGGGGTCCTGCAACGCCGCCTCGATATCGCGGTATTGCAGCTCGAGCTCATCGAGCTTGGAACGCACACCGGCCGCCATTGCGTCGAGCGTTGTCGCCATACGCCACACGATAGCCCGAAGGCGAATACCCTTCGCCGTTCCAAAGAGACTCTGCCGGGCCCGGTCGACCACGCCGCGTGCCCGGGCGTGACCACAGGGGGGACCACCACCTTGCCGCACACTCCGCTTGACGCAACCAACGCCATCGAGATCCAGGGGCTCTGCAAGCGCTTCGGGCCCAAGGTCGCGGTCGACCACCTCGACATGGTCCTGCCCACCGGCAAGCTCTACGGCCTGATCGGGCCCAACGGCGCGGGCAAGACCACCTCCATCCGCATGATCCTCTCGATCATCTTCCCCGACGCCGGCCGACTCTCCGTGCTCGGCAAGGCGTCGGCCAGCGAGTCCAAAGACCGCATCGGCTACCTCCCCGAGGAGCGCGGCGTCTATCGCAAGATGAAGGTCAAGGCCTTCCTCTCCTACATGGCAACACTCAAGGGTGTCCGCGATCCGAAGATCGGCCGCAAGATCGACGACTGGCTCGAGCGTGTCGGCCTGGCCGAGGTCGCGAAGAAGCGCTGCGAGGAGCTCTCCAAGGGCATGCAGCAGAAGGTGCAGTTCATCGCGACCGTGATCCACGAGCCCGAGCTGCTCATCCTCGACGAGCCCTTCTCCGGGCTCGACCCGGTCAACCTCCGCCTGCTGCGCGACCTCATCAAGGAGCAGCACGCGATGGGCAAGACCGTGATCTTCTCCACGCACGTCATGCACCACGCCGAGCAGATCTGCGACCACATCGTGATGATCAACGGCGGCAAGAAGGTGCTCGACGCGGACATCCCCGCGATCCGCGCCTCGTACCCCGTGCGATCGCTCCTGGTCGACCCGCTCGATGCCGCGGCCGATCTCGGCCCCCTCGACGACCTGCCCTTCGTCGTCGGCCGGACCCGCGAGGAGACCGCGTGGGAGCTCACGCTCGATGGCCGGATCGAGCCGACCGAGGCGCTCCAGGCGTGCGCCGCGACGATCCCGCTCGCACGCGTCGAGCTGCGCAGGCCCACGCTCGAGGATGTGTTCATCGAAAAGGCAACCAGCGATGGCGGCGACGAGGCCGAGCTCCGCGAGGCGCTGCGATCGCCCGACACCGGCGCTGTTGACACCGAGGGGGTGATCTCGTGATCCGCACGCTCCGCGTCGCCCGCAGAGAGTTCGTCTCAACGGTCTGCACGAAGGGTTTCATCATCGGCATCGCGGTGCTCCCCGCGATCCTGCTCGCGATGGTCGTCCTGCTGCCGCTGCTCATCAACGAGAAGTCCCCGAAGGTCAACGGCACGCTCGCGGTGGTCGACCGATCGGGCCAGGCCCTGCCGCTGATCGAGGCCGACATGACCCCCGAGCGCATCGCCGAACGCGAGGGCGCCGCGGGCGAGGCGCTCGAGCAGCTCAACCAGCAGATCAAGGAGAAAGTCGGCCAAGGTGCGCCGGATGGCGCACTGGGCGCAGCAGCGCAGCTCGCCGAGCTCCCCACCATCACCGTCGAACCGCTCGAGCCGGACGCCGACGTCGACATCGCGAAGGAGTCGCTGCTCGAGGGCAGCGCGACCGACGGCTCGCGCCTCGCGGTCGCCGTGGTTTCCGAGAACGCGATCACCGCGAACGAGGACGGCGAGTTCGGCACCTACGAGCTGTTCATCCGCGAGAATCTCGACGACCGCATCGAGGGCAACCACCTCCGCCCCGTGCTGCGTGACGCGATCCGCAACGCCCGCCTCACCGCGGCCGGCTACGACCCCGACACCATCGACACGCTCACCCGCGTGCCACGCGTCCGCTCGACCACCGTCACCGAGGAGGGCGAGAAGGCGACCAACGAGGCCCTGCGGATGTTCCTTCCCATGGCCTTCATGATGCTGCTCATGATCGCGGTGATGACCGGCGGGTCGTACCTCATGACGACGACCATCGAGGAGAAGTCCTCGCGCGTGGTCGAGGTGCTCCTCGCGGCTGTGTCGCCCAAGGAGCTCATGACCGGAAAGGTCATCGGGCAGCTCGGCGTGGGCCTGCTGCTGATGATGGTCTACTCGGGCCTCGGCATCGGGGCGCTCTCGGCGTTCAGCATGCTGTCGATCCTCGACCCGATCACGATCGTCTACCTGATGATCTTCTTCTTGCTCGCGTACTTCATGATCGGCTCGTTCATGGCGGCCGTGGGCGCCGCGGTCAACGAGCTCCGCGAGGCCCAGGCGCTCCAGACGCCCGTGATGATGGTCGTGATGATCCCCTGGCTCCTCTGGCTCCCGATCTCGCGCGACCCCAACGCGCCGTGGGCCGTGGCGCTCTCGATGATCCCGCCGGTGAACTCCTTCGCGATGCTGCTTCGCATCACCAGCGCGACGACCGAGCCCGTCCCGACGTGGCAGATTCTCACGTCGATCGGCCTGGGCATCGTGGGCGTCTACTTCGCGATCTGGTTCTGCGCGAAGATCTTCCGCGTGGGCATCCTGCTCCACGGCACGCCGCCCACCTTCCGCACGCTCGTCAAATGGGTCCGCATGGCCTGATGCGCACGCTCACGAAACACGAGCTCTACGAGGCGTGCGTGCAATCGCCCAAGGACCTCGTCCCGCTGCTTCGGGCGATCCACGGCAACGCGCCCCGCGTGCTCGGCGAGGACTTCGCCGGCACCGGCGCACTCTCGCGCCTCTGGTGCGAGGCGGTGCCAGACGGCTCAGCGATTGCCGTCGACCACGACGCCGACACGCTCGCGCTTGCCGAAGCACGCCGCGTGCGCACGATCGTGGGCGACGTCCGCACCGCAACGACGCCCAAAGACCGCGCCGACGTGATCTTCGTAGGGAACTTCTCGATCGGCGAGCTGCACACGCGGGCCGACCTCGTCGCGTATCTGGCGCAGTGCCGATCGCGGCTGGGCGCCGGCGGGGTTTTCGTGTGCGATATCTACGGCGGCGACTCGGCCTTCCTCACCGGGCACGTCCACCGCCCCCACCCCGGGCCCGAGGGCTCGACAATCCGCTACACCTGGGAGCAGCGTGCTGCGGACCCGACCACCGGCATGGTCACCAACGCGCTGCACTTCCGCGTCGAGCAGGCCGGCACGATCCACCAGGAGGAGCACGACGCGTTCGTGTATCACTGGCGGCTGTGGTCCATCCCCGAGCTGCGGGACGCGATGGCCGAGGCCGGGTTCGAGCGCACCGAGGTCTACTCGAAGCTCGCCGACGCGATCGACGACGAGGGGCAGGCGCACGTGCTGCCCATCGAGGACGGGGGCGAGGAGCTCGAGGACTCGTTCATCGTCTGCGTCGCGGCACGCGTGTGATCGATCGCTGAAGGATCGGAGCAAAATGGCCACGGGCCCCCGCTCTCGCGGAGGCCCGTGCTCGGTCGGTGCGGCTGGTAAGCCGAGTTCTGTCATCGCGGGCCGTTCCCTTCGCCGAGGCGATGGGCGTGCCCGCGCGGGCGACCATTTCTCTCCGCCGGCCGGTTGTCCCGGACCGGCGCGGGACGCGAAGGTCCCGAGCGATCAACCCGCCCCCATTCCGCCCGGGCCGGGCGTGACGTGCCGAGGCGCGTCCGGGGGCTGCGTGATCTTGCACGCGGCGGGGTTTGCCGTGCCCCGACCGTCGCCGGCCGGGCGGTGCGCTCTTACCGCACCGTTTCACCCTTGCCTGTGCGTTGCGGGCAAGCCGCGACGCCATCGGCGGTCTGTTCTCTGTGGCACTATCCGTGGCCCGCGACCGAAGCGAACCCGTGGGTGCTGCCCACCACCGTGCCCTGCCGTGCTCGGACTTTCCTCACCGGGCGCCGATGTGCCCGGCGCGGCCGCCTTGCCGCACCATGCC
>CAYQAD010000180.1:0-3295 GCA_964415125.1 uncultured Phycisphaeraceae bacterium
CGCAGTAGTGGCACTTGTGGAAGCAGAACGGGATGTGGATGTAGAGCGAGGTCGCGGGAACCTGGGAAGCGGGCGTTGTGTTTGTGCTTTGGTTGGGTTCGTTGTAGATCAGGTCGCTGGTGATGGGCGCCGGGGCGTCGGGGTTTGATTGCGGCAGCTGGGGCAGGGAGGTAGTGTGAGCGTCTCGGTGTGACAAGCCCGGGGGTGTGTGCGGCGTGGTCATGGTCGGGCTCGAGCGATCGGGTTCTGTCGCGAGACGTGGGCCGCGAGGGCTGGATATGCCCATGGATATGCGGGCGAGGGCTCGCGGAGGGCGTGAACCGTGACGAAGGGTATGGCCGCCGTGGAATCGCTTCTTGTGCTCGTTCGCCAGGACGGTCGGACGCAGGACGTGCCGCTCTCGAAGGACCGACAGATCGTTGGTCGGCACACGGATTGCCAGATCCGCGTGCCGATCGCCGCGGTCAGCCGGCACCACTGCGAGATCGCGGTGCATGGGAGCTCGGTGACGATCCGCGATCTCGGATCGAGCAACGGCACGTTTGTGAACGGCGTGAAGATCGAAGAGGAGACGCCGCTCTCGCCGGGCGACGTGCTGCTTATCGGCACGCTCGTGTTCGTCGTGCGGATCGGCGGCGAGCCCGCGACGGTCGACGCCGAGGCTGCCGAGCGCATGAGCAAGCCCCGAACGGGCCCCGCGTCGGCGGCGGCGATGGACAACAACGCCTCGGCGTCGGGCTTGCTCGACGATCTGAACATCGATCCCGACGGCAGCAGTGTGGGCGACTTTGATTTCGAGGACTTGCTCAGCGACGACGATGACGACGATCAGCCGACGCTGTAGCCGCTGGTGTAGCAGGGTCTAGCCGGCCTTTTTGGCGTCCTTCTCGGTGCTCGGGCCCTGCGGAATGCGAATCGACGTGGAGCATGTTCGGCAGCGGACGGTTTTGCCGCGCGCGGAGGTCGGCACTGCCAGCACCTTCCGGCACGTCAGGTTGGGGCACATAATTCGAACAACGTCTTTGGCCATTGCGAACACAACTCCCGTGGGCACCGTCAGATCGGCTTGGTGCCGGCCGTCCTTGACGCCGGGCGGCGGGAAGTCGCGGAGGGGTGTGTATCTCGGCGGCCGGGCCGGCTGGCGATGGTCCGGGAACATGCCCCGATCTAGGCTTGCCCGTCCGATCCGCAACGCCCGCTCTGGCGGTGGGCCCGGCGGGCGGGCACCTCAGGAGATCGCATGGGCCGACCGAGTGACAAGGCGTGCACCGCAGTGGTGGGGCTGCAGTGGGGCGACGAGGGCAAGGGCAAGATCGTCGATCTGCTCGCGGCCGATCATGACGCGGTGGTCCGATACAACGGCGGTGCAAACGCCGGGCACTCGCTCGTGGTCAACGGCGAGCGCTTCGCGGTGCACCTCGTGCCCTCGGGCATCCTTTACAACGGGAAGCTGAGCGTCATCGGCAACGGCGTGGTCGTCGATGCGGGCAAGCTGATCGAGGAGATCGACGGGCTCCGCGAGCGGGGCATCTCGTGCGAGGGGCTTGTGATCTCGGATCGTGCGCACGTGGTGATGCCGTACCACAAGGCCGAGGACGCGCTGCGGGAAGAGTTGCTCAAGGAGGCGGCAGAGATCCACAGCGGCGCGCTCGAGCGTGCGGGCAATCTGGGCGAGATCGGCACGACCCGGCGCGGGATCGGCCCGGCGTATGCCGACAAGGCCCGGCGTGCGACGGCCGTGCGGATGGGCGACATGCTCCGGCCGGACGTGCTGCGTGAGAAGATCGGGCTGGCGTGTCGGATCAACAACGCGCTGTTCCGCGAGCTCACCGGCGAGGCCGAGCGCTTTGATGCGGCGGCGCTCACCGAGCAGGTGCGTGCGCACGGCGAGCGGCTTGCGGGCTCGATCCAGGACACGACGTATCTGCTCAACGACCGCGTGGCCCAGGGCGGGCGGCTGCTGTTCGAGGGCGCGAACGCGACGCTGCTCGACGTCGATCACGGCACGTACCCCTTCGTCACGAGCTCGAGCACGACGGCGCTGGGCATCGGGCCCGGCACGGGCGTGCCCGAGACGCACCTCGGGCGCGTGCTGGGCGTCGTGAAGGCGTACCAGACGCGCGTGGGCGCCGGGCCTATGCCGACCGAGCTGTTCGATGGGGTTGCCGACCGGATCCGTGATCGTGGGCGTGAGTACGGCACGACCACGGGTCGGCCTCGACGCTGTGGGTGGCTCGACGCGGTCGCGACGCGTTATTCGGCGATGATCAACGGCACGACGGGCATCTGCCTGATGCTGCTCGATGTGCTCGCGGGTTTCGACGAGCTGAAGGTGTGCGTCGGGCATCGGTACAGCGATGGTGTGACCGATCGTTTTCGCCCGGACAGCTTCGATCTTGCGCTCGCCGAGCCCGTCTACGAGACGCTGCCGGGGTTTGGTGATGAGATCACCGAGGCGCGGTCGTGGGATGATCTGCCGGAGCATGCGCGGGGGTACGTTGAGTTTGTCGAGCGTGCGGTGGGCGTGCCGGTCGAGTTCGTGAGCGTGGGGCCGGACCGGGCGCAGACGATCCGCCGGGCACAAGCGGTTGGCGTGGGCGCGTGATGGCCGAGCATGAGACGCGTGAGCAGGAATGGGCTGGCATGACGCAGTGCATCGCGGAGGCGATCGACCGATGAGCGCCGTGGATGCGAGTGTGCTCGGCCCGTGGGCCGACGACGAGGCGGCGGTGGCGGCGCTTGCGCGCATGCGTGCGGTGCATCCGGCGGCCGACCCCGTGGCGCACATTCCCGATGTGCACCCGGCGCGCGTGCCTCGGCACATCGCGTTCATCATGGATGGCAACGGGCGATGGGCCGAGCAGCGTGGGTTCCCGCGGCTGTTTGGGCATCGCAACGGCGCGAGCGCGGTGCGTGAGACGGTGATCGCTTCGGGCGAGCTGGGCATCGAGCAGGTGACGCTGTACTCGTTCTCGACGGAGAACTGGCGTCGGCCGAGCGAGGAGATCAAGGCGCTGTGGGAGTTGTGCGTGATGTACTGCGACGGCGAGCGCGAGGCGCTTGTGCGCGAGAACATCCGATTGCGTGTGATCGGCCGGACCGGCGAGCTGCCCGAGGAGGTGCAGGGCGCGATCGATCGGGTCGAGGCGGCGACGTCGGTGTGCCGGGGGCCGACGCTCTGTCTTGCGATCAACTACGGCAGCCGGCACGAGATCGTCGACGCGACGCGCGCGCTCGCGCGGCGGGTGGCGTCGGGCGAGCTTGCGCCCGAGGACATCGACGAGGACGCGATCGA
>CAYQAD010000180.1:3395-5617 GCA_964415125.1 uncultured Phycisphaeraceae bacterium
CGGAGGGTGCGGCGTGCTGAAGCAGCGCCTCACGCTCGGGCCGGTGCTGATCTTGTTTCTGCTGGGCGTCGCGTACGGCGATGAGTGGCTGGATCGGCAATCGGCGCCCTCGTGGATGGGTCGCGAGACGTGGCCGCCCGGCGTGCTCGTGTTTTTGCTGTCGGTGGTGCTTGCGATTCTGGGGACGCGCGAGCTCGCGCGGATTCTGACGGACAAGGGCATCGAGGCGTCTCGGCGGGCCATGGGGACGAGCGCGGTGCTGGGGCTCGTCGTTATGGCGCTGACGCCGAGCGACTGGGACGGGCCGACGGGCGTGGCGGTGGTGGCGGGCGCGAGCGCGTTCGTGCTTGTCGCGTCGCTGGTGTTCTACTCGCGTGGGCGGACGGTCGAGGGTGTGGTCGCGGCGACGGGCGGCACGCTGTGGGCGTTCGTGTACCTCGGGCTGATGCTCGGCGCGGTGGTGCTGATTCGTCGCGAGCACAGCGTGTGGGTGCTGTTGTGGGTGGTGCTCGTGACCAAGTCGTGCGACATCGGGGCGTACTTCACGGGCAAGTCGATCGGTCGGCACAAGCTGATTCCGTGGCTCAGCCCTGGGAAGACGTGGGAAGGGCTGATCGGTGGTGTGGTGTTTTCGGGGGCTCTGGGGGCGGTTGGGGTTGGTCTGATCGGACGGCTGGATGGCGTGCCGAGCACGCCCTGGTGGAGCGGACTTGCGGCGGGTGTGTTGCTCGGGCTTGCGGGGCAGGCGGGCGATCTGATCGCGAGCCTGCTCAAGCGCGACGCGGGGCGCAAGGACTCGGGGGGCATGCTGCCGGGGTTTGGGGGTGTGCTCGATGTGATCGACTCGCCGCTCGTCGCGATGCCGGTGGCGTATGCCTGGCTGGTCGCGGTGGGGTGATGTCGATCCGGTGCTGGTGTTGTGGGCGCGCGTGGCTGATTGTTTTCGGGATGGGTCGAATTGCTGATCGGCGCGTGAGAGGCTGCTAGACTCTGGACATCCACCTCTGGAGGACTCGATGGATCCAACGGCGAAGCTGCTCCGCGTCTTTCTTGTTGACCGCCAACTTCGAGGCCTGACCAGCCGACTCCGGGCGGCCGAGCGATTCGCCGAGGAACAGGAGCGCCAGCTCGAGGCGATCGCGAGCAAGCGAGCGTTGATCGAGGGTCAGCTCCGCCAGGCGAAGGCGACGTCGGGGAACAACGACGTCGAGATCAAGGATCTTGACGAGAAGCTCGCCGAGCACCGCGAGCGGATGAACACGGCCCAGACGAACAAGGAATACCAGGCGCTGCTCACCGAGGTGAACACGCTCAAGTCTCGCCGGGACGCGGTTGAGGAGGAGTCGCTGTCGCTGCTTGCGAGCGCCGACGATCTCCAGGCGCAGCTCGACACCCTCGAGGAGCAGCGCGCCGAGCGCGACGCGATGCTCAAGGGGGCGAAGAAGCAGAGCGAGGAGCGGCAGGCCGAGGTGAAGGGCCGGGTCGACGAGCTGCAAGCCGAGCGTGAGCAGCTTGTGCCGGAGGTGCCGAAGGACGCGCTGGCCCGGTACGAGGAGCGCTGGAACCGGTTCGGCGAGGCCGAGGAAGTGATGGCGTGCGTCGAGGAGCAGGATCGTCGGCGTGGCGAGTACACCTGCGGGTCGTGCATGATGAGCGTGCCGATCGAGACGGTCAGCGCCCTGCTCAGCCATGGCGGCATCACCGGGTGCGTGTCGTGCGGCGTGATTCTGTATGTCGAGACCGAGCTGCAAGAGGCGCTGCGCGAGAAGGCGGCGAAGGCGGCGGCAAAGGCCGGCCGCTAAGCACTCGAGCCCGGGCGTTTCTCGCCCGGGAGCCGGTCGATGAGCAACGGGGCGGTATGCAGCCGACCTATGCCGGCTCGTCGGCTGCGGTAAATGGCACGCCGATGTGCTCGCAGGCGGCGCGTGTGACCATTCGGCCGCGTCGGGTGCGCGAGAGGAAGCCGATCTGGAGGAGGTAGGGCTCGACGACGTCTTCGAGCGTGCCGCTGTCCTCGTTCATAGTCGCGGCGACGGTCTCGAGGCCGACGGGCCCGCCGGCGTAGGTCGTGGCGATGGCGGTGAGGTAGGTCCGGTCGAGCTCGTCGAGGCCCAGGTTGTCGACGCCTTCGAGTCGGAGGGCGGCGTCGACGATGTCGGCGTCGAGCGAGCCGCCGGCGCGGACCTGGGCGAAGTCTCGGACGCGGCGGAGCAGGCGATTGG
>CAYQAD010000181.1:0-5605 GCA_964415125.1 uncultured Phycisphaeraceae bacterium
AGCGCGCGGTGCTGAACTTTCCGATCTCGGGCAGGCCTGTGCCGGCCGATGTGATCCGGGCGTTTGCGCTGCTCAAGTCGGCCGCGGCGCACGCGAACGCCAAGCTCGGGCGGCTGGACGGCGACCGGGCATCGGCGATCGACCGGGCGTGCGGCCTCATCGCCGATGGGCTCGCCGATCACGGCGGCATCGCCCGGCACTTCCCCGTCGATATCTTCCAGACCGGCTCGGGCACCTCGACGAACATGAATACGAACGAGGTGATCGCGAACCTCGTCTGCCTCGAGCGCGGCAAGCCGATCGGCTCGTCGAAGGACGCCGCCTATCTCGACGCGGGCGGCGTGCACCCCAACGACCACGCGAACATGGGCCAGTCGTCCAACGACACCTTCCCAACCGCGATGCACATCGCCGCGAGTTTGGCGATCAAGAGCGACCTGCTGCCAGCGATCGACGCGCTCGCGACCTCGCTCGAGGAGAAGGCCAAGGCGTGGGACGGCGTGGTCAAGATCGGCCGCACGCACCTGCAGGACGCGACGCCCATCCGGCTGGGGCAGGAGTTCAGCGGGTACGCGGCGCAGATGCGCCACGCCGAGGAGCGCCTGCACCGCGCCCTGCACACGCTGGGCGAGCTGGCGATCGGCGGCACGGCGGTGGGCACGGGCATCAACACGCACCCGGAGTTCGGCTCGATCGTCGCGAGCGAGCTGACCACACGCACCGGTATCCACTTCCGCGAGGCGGCCAACCACTTCGAGGCCCAGCACGCGAAGGACGCGTTCGTCGAGGCGTCGGGGCACCTCAAGACGATCGCGGTGAGCCTGAGCAAGATTGCCAACGACGTGCGCTGGCTGGGCTCGGGGCCGCGCTGCGGCATCGGCGAGTTGAAGCTGCCCGCGGTGCAGCCGGGCTCGTCGATCATGCCGGGCAAGGTCAACCCGGTGATCTGCGAGGCGGTCATGATGGTCTGCTGCCAGGTGATCGGCAACGACGCGACCGTGACCACGGGCGGGCTCGGCGGCGTGGGATCGCTGATCGACCTCAACGTCGCGATGCCGGTGATGGCGTCGGCGCTGCTCGACTCGGTGCACATCCTGGCGGGCGCGGCGCGGACCTTCGACGACAAACTGCTCGCGGACCTCGCGCCCGATGAGAAGCGCTGCAACGCGCTGATCGAGGGGTCGCTCGCGATGTGCACGAGCCTGGTGCCCGTGATCGGGTACGACAAGTCCGCGGCACTCGCGTACCGGGCGTACAACGAGGGCAAAACGATCCGGGAGCTGGCGCTCGAGGAGAAGCTGCTGCCCGCCGACGAGCTGGACGGGCTGCTGAACCCCGAGAGCATGACCCGCCCGTCATAGGTGTTCGGCGAGTCGGCGTGGTCTGACGACGCCGCTGGCGCCCGTGCGGGCCGGCAACTTCGCGGACTGGGCCTGAAGCGAAACCCCCGGCCCGACCGATCGTACAGGAGAGGGGGTCAACGCCCGGAGCGCGGTCGCCGCGTCCTATAGCCGCAACGCGCAAGAGCACGCGGCATGGGCGGCGCGCGGCGCCAGAGCCGCCGCTGCCCCGGGCCCACAGCACAGCCAAGGACACCGACCATGCGAAGCCAGCCGATGCCGATCCAGTTTGATGCGCTCGAGGCGCGGGTGGTGCTCGATTCGTCGTTTGCCTCCGTTGGGCTCGCGTATGGCGAGACGCTCTTCGACGGCCTCGCGGTGACGGCCTTCAACACCGAGGGCACGCTGTTCGACTCGGGCAGCGTGTCGGGCAACCTCTGGACCGCCGACGACGGCGGGCGCGATCTGGACTCATCGCTTCGGTACGACTCGATCACGAAGTCGTTCGACGGCAGGGCGCTGCGCGATCCGGCGCGCGGGCTGAACGACGACTACGCCGAGACCAACGGCACGCAATTCCTCGATTCCGAGGGCTTCGGGCTCGGATGGTGGTACGGCGCGACGGGCGACTCACGCCAAGAGCTGGAGTACCTGGTCGAGCTCGGCGACGACGTGACGACCGGCGATTTCGAGGGCATCTGGCGGTTCTCCATGACGATGGTGAACTACTCCAACGGCGCGATCACCACGATCGTCGGCCGCCTCAACATCGACGACACCCGCGTCGTGTGGACAACCACGCTCGGCTTCGCGCCGCGGCGTTCGAGCGATATCGACACGATCTCATCGACCGGCGTCATCGCGACGGATCAGGGCGAGCGGTTCTACCTCAACGCCGACAAAGACGTGCTGGTCTTCGCGGATCTCGATCTTGACGACGACATCGCCTTCGTCGGCACCGCGATCCTCGCCGAATCGCCCGATGAGGCCGCCGACGTCGCTGGCGGCTACCTCGTCGGCTGGGCCTACACGGGCTCGGCGGGCGGCGAGAACGGCATTTTCTACGAGCAGACGTACCTGGAGCTGCACGAGAATGGCGACTACGAGCTGCACGATCTGGACCTCTGGGACTCGGGCGACCAGGACACGCCCTTCGAGACCGGCGTGTGGGGCGTGAGCAGCAACATCGTGCGGTTGCAGCTCGATGGCTCGAACATCGAGCGGCGCATGTACATCGGCACAGACGCCCAGCATCTGCTCGGGTACGAGTTCGACACCGGCACGTCGCGGAACGGGTTTGTTGGCACGGGCGTGCGCGCGGCACCCGAGAACGTCACCCCGCCCGGGCCGACGCCGGGGCCCGGGGGTCAGCTGGTGTTCGCGGTGCCGGGCGTGAACACCGTGGGCCGACCCGCGGTGTACGAGCTCCGCGCCGATGGCAACTGGTACACCTCGGACGTGACGATCGAGACGGGCGCGCCGAACATTACCGGCGGTTTCGTGTCGTGGACGGACCCCGCCGACGGCCGAGCCTACGCCGCGGCGATCACGAACCAGGGCCTGATCCTGTATCGCGCTGAAGTCAACGACGTGTGGACGTTCCGCAACCTGACGACGGAGGTCACGGGCGCCGTCGCGCCCGCGGCGGATGCGGGCTCAACGCTTGAGTACATGATCTCGCCGGACAACCGCGTGCACCTGATCGCCACGGCCGCGGACGGCGACATGCTGCGGTACTACCACGACGGCACGCTGACCGACTCGGGCGAACAGACCTACCGCTTCCAGAACATCACGGAGAACGACCTTCGGCCCGCGGGCGCGACGCTGCCCGACTTCTCCGGGCCGCTCGAGGCGTACGCGACGAGCTGGGGCGGCCTGAACATCGCCGGGCTCGACGCCAACGGCGACATCTGGTCGGTCTGGTGGGCGCCGGGCCGGGCACGCTGGGCCTCGACAAACCTGACCAACTCGCTCGGCGCAGAGAAGCTCGTCGGCGGGCTGACCGTGTTCTTGAGCTCGTGGGACGCGATCAACATCGCGGGCGTGAACACCTCGGGCAACCTCGTCGCGACGTGGTGGGTGCCCACCGGCGATCGCCAGTGGCGGCAGGTGGACCTGACCGCGACGATCGGTGCGCCGCAGCTCACGGCCGAGAGCGTCTCGAGCTTCGTTGCGCCGTGGGGCGCGATGAACGTGGTCGGCGCGGACGTCGACACGGGCGAGGTGCTCGCGTACTGGTGGTCGCCCGCCCGGACGGGGCTCGGCTGGACCTTCACGAGCCTGAGCAACGCCGTGCCGCCGTCGTCTCCGGCGCTCGTGCGCGATCTCGCGGGCAGCGCACAGGACGACAACTCGCTGAACGTGTTCGGCTACGACGCGGACGACAAGCTGGTGCGGTACTTCTGGTACAGCGGGCAGGGCTGGCAGAGCCAGACCGTGACGGACCTCGCCACCGACGCGGCGCCGACGACGACCTGATCGATCGTCCGAGCGCCGCCTGCACGCCGGGCGGCTAGTCCTCGCCCGGCACGGCCGACTCGTACCACGCGTCCAGATCACGCTTGAGTTTCTCGAGCGACGGCTGGTGCACGTACATCATGTGCCCCGACTCGTAGTACTCGACGTCGATGAGTGACTTGTACTCCTCGGCGAGCATCATCTGCGCCAGCGTGTGGTCGGTGGCGGTGAAGGGCGTCGCGAGGTCGTAGTAGCCCGACGCGATGAACACCCGCATGCCCGGCACCTGGTGCATCGCGCTGCGAAGCCGCTCGGCCACGTCGAGGTAGCGGTTGTTGCCCGCCTGCGCAAACTCCCAGGGCCACACATTGGTGAGGATCTCATAGGGCATGTCCGACTCGTAGGCCAGGTCCTCACGGACGTAGCTGTTGAGCGAGCCGGTGTAGTTGCCCAGGATCGCGGCGTAGGAGGGGTCGAACTCGTTGCGCTCGCCCGCATCGTCGCGATCCCGTGCGGTGAATCGGCTGTCGAGCCGGCCGACGGTGACCCCGCGGTCGCGGAGCAGCTCCTTGCCAAACCGGGACTGGCTCACGCGGAGGCGGGCCCGCTCGACGTACGCGGGGTCGAGGCCCGTGTAGCGGGCGAACTTCGCGACCACCTCTCGGCGCTCGCGGTCGGTGAGGCGGTCGCCTTGGAGCAGCGCCTGGGCGTACTCGCCGAGCGCGAAATCCTCGGCCTCGGCGAGCAGTTGCTCGAGCGGCATGCCCTGCTCGCGCTCCGCCAGCGCGTTGTGGTACCACGCGGTCGCGGTGTAGGCGGGCAGGATCAGGATGTAGGGCAGATCGTTGCCGGTATCGAAACGGAGCGTTTGGAACTGCATGACAGACGAGACGAGCAAGATGCCGTTGAGCGCCATGCCGTGTCGCTCGAAGAGGTGCTCGGCGAGGCCCGCGGCCCTGGTGGTGCCGTAGGACTCGCCGGCGATGAACCTGGGGCTGCGCCAGCGCTGCTCGGTGGTGATGTATCGGCGGATGAACTCGCCGACGGATGCGATGTCGGGCTCGACGCCGTGGAACGCCTTCGGATCGCCGTCGACCTCGGCCCTGGAGTATCCGGTGCTGATCGGGTCGATGAAGACGAAGTCGCTGTGGTCGAGCAGGCTGAAGGCGTTGTCGACGACCGCGTAGGGCGGCGGGCCGGGGTTGCCGACGTCATCGGCGTAGGCGACGCGCTTGGGCCCGAAGATGCCGAGGTGCAGCCAGACGGAGCTGGAGCCGGGCCCGCCGTTGAATGAGAAGGTGATCGGCCGCTCGCCGGCATCGGGGTACCGCGCCGGCGCGGGCTCGCCGCGCGCCTCGGCATTCGAGGCGGCGGACGCATACTCGTCCGCCGACATCAGCGTGCGGCGGTAGGCGATGTAAAACATGCGTGCCGTGGGCTCGCGCCCGTCGTCGACGAGCGTCACGGTGCCGGCCGTCGCCTCGTAGTGGATCGGCTCGCCGTTGATGGTCACGGTGTGGTAGGTGACGGCCGGCTCATCGGGGTAGTCCACGAAACGCGTCTCGGGAGCCGCATCGCCGGGCTGCCGGGCACTCGCGGCACTGGTTCCGATAACACTCAGGCCCGCAAGGGCAGCGATGAGAAGAAACAGAGAGCGGGGCATCGGGGCACTCCTGCGGAAACGGTGGTTCTCGGACGCGAGGGTCTGCCGAGAACCATACCAACCCGCGTCGCGATGCGTGGCGTGCGGCGGGTGGCGTCAGGACCCGCAAGTCCATGGGCTGTGGTGCCGATAGCCGAGCCGG
>CAYQAD010000182.1:0-5519 GCA_964415125.1 uncultured Phycisphaeraceae bacterium
CATCGCCGAGAAGCGTTATTTCGACGCCGAGGAGCGCTACACCTCGGCGCTGGCGGCTCGCCCCGCGGACCCGACGGCGCGTGTCGGCCGCGTGCACGCGCAGCTCGGCGCGGGGCTGTTGCTTTCGGGCGGGCAGAACCTCCGCCTGCTGCTGCGCGAGCACCCCGAGCTCGCGACCATGCGGTACGACGCGTCGCTGCTGCCCTCGGCCGATCGGCTCGAGGGCGCGCAGATCGTGATGCGCGATCAGCTCGGGATCGTGGGGCCCGTCGCCAACGAGGCGGCGCTGCTGCTTGCGTACATCGGCTACCAGCTCGATGACCCCGCGCAGACGCGCGCGGCGCTCGAGTGGCTCGCCCAAGACAAGGCGGTCGACAAGGGCGGCGTCACGGTTGAGAAGGTCGCCGATCCCTTGGCGGTCATGCTCGAGCAGCTCTGGCTTCCCACCGACGACCAGGCAGATACAGACCAGACCGATGACGAAGTGAGCGAGCCCTCTCCGTGACCACCGCCGCCGACATCACGGGCGCAGGCGACGCCGACGCGGGGCAGGCGGGCGACCAGGCGCCGCCCAAGCGGCGAGGCCCGGCGCTGGCCGATTTCCTCACCGATGGTGCGCTGGCCGAGCTGTGCGACCGCTTCACGACGCTGACCGGCATCGAGGTCGAGCTGCGTGACGAGCGTGATCGGCGTGTGGTGCGTGTGTCGGGCGAGGGGCTGCCCTGGCGGATTCTGAGCGAGGCCGAGTCGCCGCCCGTCGATCCGCACGCGGTGCGCGTGCCCGTGGGCACCGTCGCGGGCCCGATCGGCGCGATGGTCATGCACGCGGGCACGGACGGCTCGCCCGAGCTCGAGGCCACGCTGCGCGTGCTCGCGCGGACCGCGGGCGAGCTGTGCGACACGGTGCTCGAGCTCCGACGGAACTTCCGCGAGATCGAGGTGCTCTTTCGCCTGACGAGCCTGTTGGTGCGCGCCAGTGCTGTGGAGGACGTGCTTCAGGTCGCGCTCGAGTCGGCGCTCGACGTGCTCGGGCTCGACGCGGGCTCGATCGTGCTGCTGCCCGAAGACGCCGACGGGCTCGAGGGCGCACACGAGGGCGACCTGACGCTCAGCGCCTCGCGCGGGCTGAGCGAGGCGTGGCTGAACTCGCCCCTGCCGCTGAGCCGTGATCGCGAGTTTGATCGCCAGGCGCTGAAGGGCAAGACCGTGACGAGCGACGACCTGGCGCTCGATCCGCGCGTGCTGGTGCCCGAGCAGGTGCGCACGGAGGGGCTGCACTCGTTCGTGTGCGTCGGGCTTGTGTTCCGTCGCCGACCGGTCGGCGTGGTGCGCCTCTTCGGGCGCACGCCCCGCAAGTTCGCCGACGACGAGATCCGCCTGCTGCGTTCGATTGCCGAGCAGGCGGCGGTGGCCGTCGAGCAGGCGCGGCTGCTCGTGGCGCGTCAGCACGAGCGGCAGATGCAGCGTCAACTCCGCCTGGCGCGCGACGTGCAGATGCGCATGCTCCCGAGGCACGCGCCCGAGCTGCCCGGGCTTGACGTCTCGACGCGGTACGTGCCGAGCCTGGAGCTCGGCGGCGACTTCTACGACGTCTTCCCCGTGGGCGAGTCTCTCGGCATGGTCATTGGGGACGTGGTCGGCAAGGGCGTGGCGGCGGCGCTGCTTATGTCGGCGGTGCGCGCCACGCTGCGCGCTCACGTGCAGGACGTCTACGACATCGACGACGTGATCACCCGCGTGAACCAGGCGACCTGCCGCGACACGCTCGACAACGAGTTCGCCACACTCTGGTACGGCACGGTCGATGTCGCGACGCATCGCCTGACGTACACCTCCGCCGGGCACGAGCCGCCCATCGTCTTCCGCTGCCCGGACCACCGCCCGCCGACCTCGGCCGACGTCGACGAGCTGGCGATCTGCGGCATGGTCGTGGGTATCGACCCCTCGCAGCGCTACCAGCGCGGCATCTACGACCTCAAGCCGGGCGACACGCTGCTCTGCTACACCGACGGCATCACCGACAACCGCGACTTTGCCAACACCAAGTTCGGCAAGGCGCGCATGATCCAGGCGGTGCTCGATGCGCTGGGCGAGAACCCGGACGCGACCGCCAACGACATCTCCGAGCGGATCATGTGGGCGTCGCGCCAGTTCTCCGGGCTCGCGACGCGCGTGGACGACATGACGCTGGTGGTGCTGCGCGTGTCGCGCGATGGGCCCGTGACAACCTCGACGCGGAACACCGACCGGCGCTGAGCGCGCCGCCTCGGCCTCTGCCAACGCAAACACGCCCCAGCCGATGGGCCGGGGCGTGCGTGTGCTTTCGTGGTGGAGCGTGTGCGGGCGTGTGGATTACGCGGCCGACGGGCCGTCGTCGTCGTCCCAGGAGAACAACTCGGGGTCGACGCGGATGGCATCGACGAGGCCGGTGAGCTCGTCGACGTGGCGCTCGACGTTCTCGAGGGCGCGTTCGGCCATTTGCACGGCGTCGAAAGAGGTGCGTCGTGGCGGCAGGCGGCTCGCGCCGGCGGTGCCGCCGGGGAACGGGATCGTGTCGGCGCGGCGGTCGCTGGCCGCGGGGGTGTCGCTGTGAAGCCTGAGTTCGCGCATCGGTGCAGTCCCTCGCAGCCCGGCATTGGGCTGATTCCGTTCATCGGCCAAGCGGCCGGGCTCCAACACGGGCAACCCCCGGTATTGGCGGGCGTGGGGCGTTCGGCCCCGCACAGCCGTTACAAGGGCCGTGGTGTGAGCGTCCGGACGACTTATCGGCCGCGGTCCACATCAATCGACAGCTTGTGCAGAAAGTCCGGGGCAAACGCGGACGGGGCGCAGGGTCTGCGCGAACCCGCTGCCCCAGCCACGCGTGCGGTTGGTCGCGTCAGGCCGAGGTCGGCGTTTCGTTTGGTGTGCCGATCTTCGGCTCGGTGCCCGCGAGCGTCCGGCTGAGGTTGCCCCGGTGCCGGACGACGACGAGCACCGCGAGAATGACCGTCACCACGGCAAACGGGAGCCTCGCGCCCGCCGGCCGATCGAGCAGCCCCGGGCCGAGCGTCAGCCACGCCCAGGCGAGCATGGGCAGGCTGACCGCCGCCGCACAGCTCGCCACCCCCACGTAGCGGGTGACTTTGACCGTGGCGATCCAGACCGCGGCGGCGAGCACGCCTGGGACCGTCAGCGCCGGGAAGACCCCGACGAGTGTGCCCAGCCCGGTCGCGACGCCCTTGCCCCCCTTGAACCCGATCCAGGGGCAGAGCACGTGCCCAAGCACGGGCATCGCCATCACGCCGAGCCACGCCCACGCGTCGGGCGCACTCATCGCAAACGTGCCGGCCGTGCCCATGACCAGCCCGGCCGCGAGCGTGGGGACGAGCCCCTTGAGGACATCGAGCACGAAGCAGAGGTTGCCGGGCTTCTTGCCGAGCACCCGCCGGACGTTGGGCGCGCCGCTGTTGCCCGAGCCGTGCTGGCGGCTGGCGATGCCGTGTCGCTTGGCGATGAGCAGCCCGAAGGGGATCGAGCCGATCAGGAAGCCCAGCACCGCAAACGCGAGCCACGCGAGCAGGTCGGTCATGGGAAGCGGGCCGGCCATGGGTTAGCTCGCGACGTGCGTGCGGATCGCGTCGAGCATCGCGGCGTGGACGGTGTCCTCATCGCGCCCGCCGTCGACCACGATGAATCGCTCGGGCTCGGCCTTGGCCTGGGCGAGGTACGACGCGCGGATCTGCGCCCAGGCGCTGGACATCTTGCGCTCCATGCGGTCCTGGAAGAGGGTGGGCTGATCGCTCGGGCGGGTGCGCTTGCGGCTGACGCCCTCGGTTCGGCGGAGGGCGGTTTTGTCGTCGACGTCGATGACGACGACCGGATCGGGCGCGATGCCCCCGGTCGCGATGCGGGCGACGGCCCGGATGTCGTCCTCGGGCATGCCGCCCACCGCGCCCTGGTAGGCGATGGTGCTGGGCACGAAGCGGTCGGCGATGACCAGCTCGCCGCGCTCGAGCGCGGGGCGGACCTTCTCTTTGACCAGCTGGGCCCGGCTTGCCATGTACAGCAGCATCTCGGCCGAGAGGGCGATGCCCTCGCTGGCGTGGTCGAGCAGCACGGCCCGGATCGCCTCGCCGACGACGGTGCCGCCCGGCTCGCGGAGCTCGCAGACGGTCAGGCCCGCGGCCTCGGCGCACGCGACGAAGCGGGCGAGCTGGGTGGACTTGCCCGACCCGTCGGCGCCCTCGAAGGCGAGGAATCGGCCCGCCAACGCGCTCATCCACGCGTGGGGGGTGCTCGCGGGCTGGGCGTCGTCGCCGGCATCCGTCATCGTCGTGGCACCCCGGTCTGTCGGCTGTTCGTGGTGTGTCTTCGTCGGCGCTTGCGTCGGTGTCTTGGTGGGCGTCTTTGTGGGCGTCTTCGTGGGCGCGGTGGGCATCGCGCGAGTGTACGCGCCGCGGTTCGGCGCGAGGCGGTGCTACTCGGCGACGGCTCGGATTCTGCTCGCCCAGGGCTCGCCGCCGAGTGCCTGGTCGATCGAGGTGAGCCGCGCCACGTGCGCCCGGACGCGGCTTGGCTCGGTCTCGATCGTGCACTCGAGCAGCGCCGCCCACGCGGCCCAGTCTCGGCGAGAGCGCGGCGTCTCGGGGACGGCCTCGGCGAGCACCGCGGCCGCCTCGTCACGCCGGCCCGTCGCCGCGAGCCAGCGACCGTGCAGCAGCGGGCGGTCTTCGGCGTCGATCATCGGGCCGGCCTCGACGGCGTACTGGTCCAGCCCGTGCTCGAGCAGCGCCGCGGCGAAGCGGTGCTGCGCGTCGGCGTCGGTCACGCCCGCCTTGCGAAGCAGGCCCATCGCGTCGCGCCAGAGCTCGACGCGCGCGTCGGCGACGGGCTCGCCCGCGTCCTGGCGGGTCGCGAAGCGTGCGTCGGCGATCGGGGCGATCGCGCGGACGAGCGCAGCCGCGTCGGGGAGGGTCTCGCCGTCGGCGTTGGTCGCCAGGTCGATCGCGTCGGCGAGCGATTCGGCGGTGGCGCTCGTGATGTCCGCCGCGATGAGGCGGGCGCGTTCGAGGTGCCAGAGCCCGTCGGGCCGAGCGGCGAGGTCGCGGGAGAGCGCATCGTCGAGCGCGTCGGTGTACTCGTCGCGCGCGCCGGGAACGTAGCGGTCGTCGAGCGCGCGGAGCAGCGCCAGCGCCGCGCGTGTTGCCTCGGCCTGCTTGGCGGGGTCGGCCTGAGCGCCGGAGGCCGAGGTCGCGCGGGCGAGCGTGCGGAGCGCTCGGGCGGCGCGGAGCTGATCGGCGTCGCTGCCCTCTGCCAGCGTTGAGGCGAGGCGCCACGCCGAGTCGTGCATGCCCCGCGCCAGGGCAGTGTCGAGCAGCGAGCGGCGTTCGGCGGTCTCGAGATCGGGCAGCGCGGCGCGGGCCTCGATCGCCTCGTCGGGGAGCGACTCGGCGGGCAGGCCCGCGGCGATGCGGGCGATCATGGGCTGGGCGAGGGCGCGGCGTTCGCCGGGCGTGAGCCCCAGGTCCTCGCGGTCG
>CAYQAD010000183.1:0-5498 GCA_964415125.1 uncultured Phycisphaeraceae bacterium
CCGCCAGCCCCGGTCTCGACGCTGCCGCCGCCCGCGGTCGCCTGGACGATCGCGGCGCTACTCGCCGGCGTGGTCGTCGGCGTGGTCGGCACGGGCCTCGCGCTGCGCTCGGCGCTCGATCTGGCCGGCCGCCGCGGCCGCTTCGTCAGCGCCGTCACCCACGAGCTGCGCACGCCGCTGACCACCTTCCGCCTCTACAGCCAGATGCTCGCCAGCGGCATGGTGCGCGACGACGCGAAGCGCATCGAGTACCTCCGCACGATCGAGCGCGAGGCCGACCGCCTCCACAGCATCGTCGAGAGCGTGCTGATGTTCGCCCGTCTCGGACGGTCACGCGGTGCCGCCGCCGATGTTGCGCCGGTGCCGCTCGCCGATCTGGTCCGCGGCGCCACGCCCGCGATCAACGCCGCCGCGGGCGAAGCGCCGATCGAACTCGCCCCCGCCCCCGATTGGCCGAGCACCCCTGTGGCGATCGACGCGAGCGCCTTCGAGCGCATCCTGGTCAACCTCGTGACCAACGCGGCCAAGTACGCCGAGGATTCGCCCATCAGGGTCTGGCACGCATCGACAAGCCGAATCGTGACGGTCTACGTGGGAGACGACGGCCCGGGCATCCCCCGCAGCGAGGAACGCCGCGTCTTCAACGCCTTCCATCGCGCCGCGCGAGACGCGGGCAGCGCCACGCCCGGCCTCGGCCTGGGCCTGGCGCTCTCCCGCGAGATCGCGCGCCACCACGGCGGCGATCTCACGCTCGAGAAACGCCGCACCCGCGGATGCCGCGGCGCGGTCTTCGCGCTCCGCCTCACCGCCTCGCCCTGAGCGGCCTTGCGAGCCGACCGGTTGTTCGTGCGCCGAAGCTCGGCCGGGCCCGTGCTAGTCGTTGGACCACGCCCCGATGTACACCGAGAAGTCGCTGAGCTCGACCAAGCCGTTGAGGTCCAGGTCGGCCCGCGAGTCGCCGGTTCCCCACGCGTCGATGTACATCGCGAAGTCGGCGAGGTCGGTCTGGCCGTTGCCGTCGAAGTCCGACGCCGATCCGGCCGCCAGCGCCGCGCGCTCGGGCTGCACGAGCCCCGCGCCGTACACCTCGTCGTCGCCGGTCGCCCCAAGGTCCATGCTCGTCGCCAAGAGGATCGACTCGACCTGCGCGGGGGTGAGCGCGGGGTTCACGCTGAGCACCAGCGCCGCGGTGCCCGCGACAATCGGCGTGGCGTACGACACGCCCGAGTCGTAGTTGTACGAGCCGTTGCGCGCCGTGGTGTAGATGCTCTGCCCGGGCGCGGCGATGTCTACCGCCGAGCCGGTCGAGACGTTCGCCATGAGCTCGTCTTGCTGATCGGTCGACGCGACGATCGTGATGTTGGGGTGGTCGAACCAGGAGTAGTCGAAGCCGAAGTTGTCGGTCGACCAGATGACCATGCAGCCCTGCGTCCGGGCGTAGGCCGCGGTGACCTCGGCGGTGCCCGAGGAGACGCCCGCGTAGGACACCGACACGACGCGCGCGCCGTTGTCGGCCGCGTACCGGATCCCGTCAAAGAGCGCCGAAAGCGACGCCGAGCCCGACTCCTTGTTGGTCACGCGGATCGGCATGATCCGGGCCGAGTTGGCGATGCTCGCCACGCCGATGCCGTTGTTGACCGTCGCCGCCGCGATGCCCGCGCAGCGTGTGCCGTGCCCGTTGATGTCCTCGATATCCCCGCCGTCGACCTCGCGCAGCTGGGTCGCCGAGTTGTAGCCCGGCACGAGCCGATCCACGAGGTCGGGGTGGTCGCTGTCGATGCCCGTGTCGAGCACCGCGATGATCGGCTTTGGCGCGGTGCCGGGCACGCGCGCCCAGGCCTCGGCCGCACGCAGGTGGGGCAGGTGCCACTGGCGGAACGCGAACTGGTCCAGCGTCGCCCCACCCGCACCCGCACCCGCACCCGTCGGCCGGACCCGGCGGTCCGGCTCGATGATCGCGAAGTCGCCCGTGGCCATAAGCCGGGCGCGGAACCCGTCCAGCGTCTCGTCGTCCGGCACGCGGACCACGAGCACCTCGGGCCCCGGGATGTGCCGCTCGACAAGCCCGTGGGTGTGCAGGCCCATCACGTGCGGCGAGGCGCCCTCTTCGATCGCGTGCGCCTTTGGCACCACCAGCATCCGCCGCTCATCGTTCGCCAGCGCCCGATTCGAGGCGCTCGCGAGCGCAAGACTCAAAAGCAACACGCCGACGGTTCCACCCTTGATGATCATGATCGTCGCTCTCCATGGCCGGTCCGAGCGGGTCGGTCGGCTGGGGTCTGTCCAGGCCGGGTCGGCCCACGGCGATCGCCGCGGGCCCGGCCCGATGCTCCACACGCACGCATTGCCGATCGGTGCGAACGGCCCGCGTTGACTCCTCCGAGCCCTCCGGTGTCCGCGGCCACCCCGCAACACACCCCACCACAGACCGGCGGCTGCCGATCTGAGGATCGAATCCGTACGCCAGCCTTCGGGCCGACGTTGCAACGACCGAGAATAATGGTGTTAGTACCTGCTCAAATGGGTCTTTGTGCCTAGACAAGACCAGGGAGGATCCGCCCAAACCCGAGGGGGTCACTGGGTGCCGGGCGGCCGATCCGTCGGGCTCGCGGGCAAAGTCGCCGGGCCAGCCCCCTCCGAAGGTCGGCTTGTCTGCTGCCGATCGTCGCGACGCCGTGCGCCGGGCGCTTCGGTGTGGTGACTCCCGATCGACCGCGGTCTACACTTCTCCCCGCGGCTCACGCCGCTCGCCGGGGCCTGTAGCTCAGTTGGCTAGAGCGCACCCCTGATAAGGGTGAGGTCGACAGTTCGAGCCTGTCCAGGCCCATTGCACGGGGGCGTCCATTGGACGCCCCTTTTTCGTGTTGGCCCGCCCGCCCTACCCGGCGGTGACACGCTCGCCCGGCGCACCGGGCGGGCCGCTGCGGGTCGGTTCGTACTATCGCGACGCGTCCGCCTCTTCCGAGCGAGCGCACCTGGAGTTGTGCGACCCATGCCATCACGCCCCAACGCATCGACCGACCCGTCAGCCGACGCATCGCCCGAGCACGCCCACACCTTCATGGGTGACTTCCGCAAGTTCTTCGGCCGCGGGCTCGCGATCCTGCTGCCCAGCGTGCTCACGCTCTGGATCCTCTGGCAGGCGGCGATCTTTGTGTTCGACAAGGTCGCCCTCCCGATCAACGCCGGCATCCGCGTGGCGATCCTCGAGATCACACCCCGCGTCGTCGATGAGGCCGACCTGCCCACGTGGTTCCAGGTCACCGACGACGACCTGCTCCGCTACGAGCAGAACCGCGCGCTCGACCCCCTGGCAGCACGCAACGAGCCGATCGCCAACGTCCGCGCCGAGGTGCGCAGGCTGAAATTCAAGCGGTTTTGGGAGGACCACTGGTACCTCGAAGCCACAGGCCTGATCGTCGCGATCCTGCTGATCTACCTCGCGGGTCTGCTGCTCGGCAATCTCATCGGCCGCCGCCTCTACGCGAACGTCGAGCGCCTCATCGCACGAATCCCGGGCTTCAAGCAGATCTACCCGCACGTGAAGCAGGTCGTGGACCTGATCATGGGCGAGAAGAAGATGGCCTTCAGCCGCGTCGTGCTCATCGAGTACCCGCGCAAGGGCATCTGGACGGTCGGCCTCGTCACGGGCAACTCGATGCGGTCGATCCACTCCGTCGCGGGCGCCGAGATCATCAGCGTCTTCATCCCCACCAGCCCCACGCCCTTCACGGGCTTCACGATCAACGTGCTCAGCACCGAGGCGATCGACCTGCCTGTGTCGATCGAAGAGGCAATCCGCTTTGTGATCACCGCGGGCGTGCTCGTCCCCGACGCCGACCGCGCACCCGGCGATCCCGTCGCGATCGAGGCCCGCCGGGCCATCGACCAGCGTGATCAGCGTGATCAGCGCGAGCAGCCGGCGGTCGAGCGTGCCGAATCGAGTTGAGTCGGGTCTTCGTGCCCGTCTCGAGGTCTGCCGTCGGCGACGGTCTGTCCGGGCGGTTCGGCCGTCCGGGGCCAAAACCCCACGGGCGGGTATCATGCCGAGCGACGCCCAGGTGCGCTCGGCGGGTCGTGTGATGCTGTCGATGTGCGGGCGCGAGGAACGTCAGCCGGTGCCGCCCGCACCGCATGGAGGCCGTATGCGTATCGACGTGGTTGGAAGAGATGTGGAGATCACCGAGGCCATCCGCACCCACGCCGAGGCCAAGTCGGCCAAGCTGCTCCGCCACTTCGACCGCACCCAGCTCATCACCATCACCGCGGGCAAGACCGATCACCACGGCACCTTCGGCGTCGAGGTCGTCGTCGATGTCGAGCACCACGACCCCTTCGTCGCCCACGCCTCCGGTGCCGATCTCTACGGCGTCATCGAGGGCGCCATCGCAAAGTCCACACGCCAGCTGACCGACTTCAAAGAGAAGACCAAAGTCCACCGTCCGTAACACCAACGCCGGGCACAACCTTCCGCCCCCAATACCAGACCCAACACCAGATCCAACCAACCCACATGGCCCCGCCTGGCTCGCCTTCCCGACCGAGTCCGCCCCGGCACTTCGACCAAGACAGAACCCAAGGGTCACGCTCGACCCAAGCCCACCCTGGAGCATCCGCATCATGAAGCTTCGCGAGATCGTGGTGGAACAGGCCATCACTCCTCAGCTTGCCGCGACCGACCGCGATGCGACCATCGCCGAGTTGGTCGACCGTCTCGTCGAGACCGGCGCCATCGCCGCGGGCGATCGCGACGAGGTCGTTCGCGCGGTGCTCGAGCGTGAGAAGAAAGGGTCCACCGGCTTCGGCCGCGGCGTCGCGGTGCCGCACGTCAAGCATCGGTCGATCGACAGGATCATGGCGGCGGTCGGCGTGAGCGCCACGGGCATCGACTTCGACGCGCTCGACAAGCAGCCCGTCTACACCGTCTTCCTGCTGCTCAGCCCGGAGGACCACGCCGAGGAGCACCTGCAGGCGATGGAGGTGATCTTCCGCAATCTGTCGAAGGAGACCTTCCGCCGCCTGCTCCGCCAGGCGACGACGCGCGAGGACGTCGTCGAGCTGCTCGACGAGGCCGACGGCTCCACGCTCGCGTCCTGACGCCTCTCCGTCCCCGCCCGCCGACCCCCGTCCCCGCCTTTGCACGTCACTCCGAGCGCCCGGGCGCTCCTTTCACGAGGTTGCCACGCGTGGCACACGCATCGAGCCGCGAAGTCACGATCGTCAATCGCCTCGGGCTGCACGCCCGACCGGCGATGGAGCTCGTCGACACCGCGACCTCGTTCGCCGCGGACGTCCGCGTCCGCCGGGCCGACGGCAGCGAGTGGGTCAACGGCAAGAGCATCATGGAGATGATGCTCCTCGCCGCCACGAAGGGCACCAAGCTCGTCATCGAGGCAGAAGGCGACGACGCCGAGAAGGCCCTCGACACCATCGCCGCCCTCGTTGCCAAGGGCTTCAACGAAGACTGAGCCCCGAAGACTGAGCCCCGAAGACTGAGC
>CAYQAD010000184.1:0-5497 GCA_964415125.1 uncultured Phycisphaeraceae bacterium
AGCCCCACGTCGCCGTGCGGCCCGCCGATCTCAAACTTGCCCGTCGGGTTCACGTGCACCTTGATGCCCGGGTTCCACTTGTCCCCGAGCACCGGCTTGATGATCTCGTCGGTCACCGCCTTGGTCAGCTCCGCGTGCCGGCTGTTCCACGACGAATCATGCTGCGTGCTCAGCACCACCGTGTCCACACGCACCGGCGTCCGGCCCTCGTACTCCACCGTCACCTGGCTCTTCGCGTCCGGCCGAAGCCCAGGAATCGCCCCGGACTCGCGCACGTGCGCCTGCTGCTCGACCAGGCGGTGCGAGAGCTGAATAGGCAGCGGCATCAGCTCGGGCGTCTCCCGGCAGGCGAACCCGAACATCATGCCCTGGTCGCCCGCACCATCGACATCCACGCCCTGCGCGATGTCCGCGCTCTGCTGGTTGAGCGTCACCATCACCGCGCAGCTCGCGCTGTCGAACCGCATATCGCCCGACGTGTACCCGATGTCCTCGATCGTCTCACGCACAATCGAGGGGATGTCCACGTACGTCCGCGTCCGCACCTCGCCCGCGACAATCACCAGCCCCGTCGCGACCATCGTCTCGCACGCCACGCGCGAGTTCGGGTCGTCCTTGAGCATCGCGTCGAGGACCGCGTCCGAGATCTGGTCGGACACCTTGTCGGGGTGCCCCATCGAGACCGACTCGCTCGTGAATAGATGACTGCTCGACATGCGCATGCTCCAGGATGACGTAGGCCGCCGGAAAAGACGCGCCGCGACCGCGACAGCGCCCGCCAGCGGGCAGGACCGCCGATCCTAAGTGCCCCCGCCGCGCTCCGGCAACCACGCCCGCCGCTATCCTCTCATCCCCAACACCACCGCCCGCCCGGGCCCGACCCATCGCACGCGGCGCCTCACCAGCCCAACCCGAGCCCATGGCCAAAAAACCCGCAAAGCCAACCGCAACACCCGGTGCCACGTCGGCCAGCCCGCAGGGCCTCACCTACGCCGACGCCGGCGTCGACCTCCAGACCTACGACCAGTTCATCTCCACCCTCGGCCGCCACCTCCGCAAGACCCACACCCCCCGCGTCATCCAGAACCCCGGCGGCTTCGCCGGCCTCTTCCGCCTCGACTACAACCAAAAGCTCTTCCAACGCAACTACAAAGACCCCGTCCTCGTCGCCTGCACCGACGGCGTCGGCACCAAAATCAAGCTCGCCGCCCAGCTCGGCGTCTACGACACCCTCGGCATCGACCTCGTCGCCATGAGCGTCAACGACCTCATCGTCCAGGGCGCCGAGCCCCTCTTCTTCCTCGACTACATCGCCATCCCAAAGACCGACCCCGTCCAACTCGAGGCGCTCGTCCGGGGCGTCTCCACCGGCTGCCGAATCGCCGGCTGCGCGCTCATCGGCGGCGAGACCGCCGAGATGCCCGACCTCTACCAGGTCGGCGACCTCGACATGGCCGGCTTCGCCGTCGGCGTCGTCGAGCTCAAGCGCGCCATCAACCCCACCCGCGTCCAGCCCGGCGACGTCATCCTCGGCCTCGCCTCGTCGGGCTTCCACTCCAACGGCTACTCGCTCGTCCGCAAGGTCGTCGAGCACGCCAAGCTCGACCTTGCCAAGCCCGAGCCCAACGCCCGCGAGCACGAGGGCGACGACCGCACGCTGGGCCAAGTCCTACTCGAGCCCACCCGCATCTACGCCGACCCCATCGTCCGCCTCCAGCGCGCGTACCGCGTCAAGAAGGTCGTCTCCGCGATGGCCCACATCACCGGCGGCGGGCTCGCCCAGAACATCGAGCGATCCCTCCACGACGCCGTCGACGCCCACATCAAGCTCGACGCCTGGCGACCCCACCCCGTCTTCTCGTACATCCAAGAAAAGGGCCGCATCGCCGACGACGAGATGCGACGCGTCTTCAACATGGGCATCGGCTACGTGCTGATCGTCCGCCCGAGCTTCGCCTCGGCCGTCGAATCACGCCTCGCCCGCCTCGGCGAGCGCGTCCACCAACTCGGCGTCATCCGCAAGGGCACGGGCAAGGTCAAGCTCAAGTAAGCCTGCCTAGCGCGCCGTCGCCACAGTCCGGCTGCACAGCTCCTTGTGCTTCTCCAGATACTCGAGCACCGTGATCACGTACGTCGCGTGGCTCCACGTGAGCGGGCTCACGCTGATCGGATCGCCCGTGTACGGGTCGAACTGTTCGGCCATCACGCCGCTCGGCGCCGCACGCTTCACCGCCCACTCCAGCACGTCGAGGCTCCGCCGCAGCTCGCTCATCGTGCTTGCGCTGGCGATCTCCCATTGCCCGTGCCAGAGCGTGCAGATCGCCCACGGGTTGCCTGGGACCTGCTCGATGTTCTCGCGCTCGATCTGGTGGTAGTAGTCGTGCTGGTACCGCGCCATGCCGCCCACGTCGGTCTTCACCCAGAGGTTCTCGCGCAGGCTGTTGCCCTCGTCGACCATCATCGGATCATCCGCGTCGAACACGCCGAGGAAGCTCAGCGCGTAGTTCGCGCTGTCGCGCGTCATGTCCAGGCGATAATCCCCGCCCTCCAGCGGCACGACCATCCGCGCAAACCGCTTCTGGTCCGCGTTCCACATGTGCTTGATCATCGCCTGGCGCATGTGCTCGGCGCCCTCGGCGTACTTGGCCGCACGCTCCGGGTCGCCGAACCGCGTCGCCATCTTGCCCGCCGCCTTGAGCGCCGCGATCGTCGCCGCCACCGTGAACAGGTGCACGCCGCGCCGCTCCTCCCAGAGGTCCCACGACTGCCTGGGCAAGCCGTGATGGTCGCGGTAGCTCAGCATCCACTCCGCCGGCCGAACGACCAACGGCTCGTACAACGGCTTCACGAACTCAACGTCCTTGAACTTGTCAAAGTGCCGCTCAAGCACCCACACCACAAGCGCCGTCTCGTCCTGCTGGATCGGCAGAATCTCCTGCCCATCGAGCATCCACGGGTGCCAGCTCGACGCGAGCCGCCCCTCGGGCGTGTACTTGTGCAGGAAGTACCCGTCCTCGCCGATGCACTGCGCCGCGAACCGCAGGAAGCTCCGGCTCAGCTCGCTCTGCCCGCTCTTGATCAGCGCCCAATCCACCAGCGCGCCATCGCGAGGCCAGCAGTACGAGTAGTGGTCGCCCGCGAAGTGCGTGATGTCCGAGTCGTTCGCCGCGATGATCGCGCCGCCGTTGTCCACCTGCGTGCGCAGAATCAGCTGGCTGCGATAGAACGCGTCCCGCAGATGCTCCGGCAGCGGGCTGGTGTCCAGCTCTTCCTTTCGGCTCCACAGCTTCCAGTACGCCTCGGTCCGCGCAAGCAGCGCCTCGGGCGTCCGCTCCCAGATCAGCCGGTTCAGCCGCTTCACATCCTCGTAGCTCCGCCCCATGGCGCACCACATGCACACGTAGCTCTCGCCATTGGGCGGCACGACCAGATTGCTCCCGATCGTCGCGTCCACCGAGCCCTGGCTGATCGCGTTGCGGCCGAGCCGCCCGTCCTCGGCGTCGCGCCACGTGCCCTCCGCGCCGCCGACCCGCTTCGAGCCGATCGCCCAGTGATCGATCCCGCACTTGGCCCGGTCGCACGCGTTGTAAAGAAAGTAAAAGTCGTCCTTGTACAGCACCACGCTGCTCGTCGACGGGTCGTAGTTCGCGGTGTCGCCCACGGGCGACCCGCCGATCGACAGGTCGATGTGGAAGAAGACGCGCACGTCCCGCTCCTTGCCGAGCAGGTCGCGCACCACGACGCGCTTGAAGTAGATCGCCTCGTGGAAGTCCACCGCGTCCTGGCACGTCAGTTCCAGGCCCATCTTCTTGTGGACGAGGCGAACTTCCGTCACGAGCGAGTCGGGCTTGTAGCGCAGCTCGCGCGTCCACCCGTCCTCCTCCACCCACGAGAGCGTCCCATCCACCCACACGCCAAACCGCTGCACGTGCCCATCGGTGTGGTTAAACCGCCCGACCCGCGGGTAGTACAGATCGCGGACCCGGTAGTCCTTGTCGAAGGTCACGAGCACGTCGCCGTTGCCGACGGGAATATCGCGGGGCATTCAAGACTCCTTGGTCCGTATGCGATCGGTCGGCACGCGCCGGCCGATCGCCAACCATCATCATCGGCTTGTCAACCGCGCCGGGCAGACCCGCCGCGTCCGATTTGCCCACCCTTTTTCGCCGTCGCCCATCCGGGGCCGTCCCCGCCGCCGATCGGCGGGCCCCAAAACCCGCGCCCGCCCCGCGCGGCGCCTACAACCGCCGAAGTCCGACGCCCGCCGATTCGCCCTCCAAGGCCTTCCCCCAGCCTTGGGTTTCTTGTACGATCTCCGCTTCGCCCAGCGTCTCTCGCCGCAGCCCCCTTCGGGGGTCAGTGCGTTGCCTCATCGTCCCGGCTCACCCGGGCCCACGCGGCAGAGACGGCTCGCTCGGGGGTCGAAACGGTTCCACGCCGCGCCGCGAACACCGCGTCGCGGCCGCGTCCAACGCACCGATTCGCGCAGCACAACCGATCCACGCACGCCCCGCGTGCGGCAGGAGCAATCCAGCATGTTCACGACGAACCTGATCGCCATCCCAAGGACGCCGCTCACGCCCCACGCCCGCCGCCGCGGCCGAGCCTTCACGCTCATCGAGCTCCTGGTCGTCATCGCGATCATCGCCCTGCTCATCGGCATCCTGCTGCCAAGCCTCGGCGCCGCCCGCAAGGCCGGGCAGCGCGCGGTGTCCAAGACCAAGCTCCGCCAGATCCAGGTCGCCACCGTCCAGTACCAGGGCGACTTCGAGAACGAGCTGCCCTGGTTCAACCAGACCGCCCCCAGCATCATCGGCTTCTGCCAGTGGACCTTCGGCGGCAAGTACGCCAGCAGCTACTGGTCCGGCCGATTCTCCGGGCTCTTCGATGTCCCCCCCGCCCTCCGAGGCCTCAACCCCTACATCTACCCCGACATCACGTTCAGCCTCGACGGCCTCCGCCGCCAGCCCGTCACCAACTGGGTCACCGGCAAGTCCGATTTCCGCTACACCGTCCCCAGCAACCGCCTCCGCGATGACTACGAGCTCGAGGCCTTCAAGTCGCCCGTCGACCGCTCGGTCTACGCACGCAGCCTCGAGAACATCGGCCAGAACAACTACCCGTACGTCGATCCAATCTTCAGCACCACCACCTACGAGGACACCGGCACCTCCTACCACGCCCAGCTCCGCTGGTGGTGGGTCGAGCGCGGCCGATACCCCGGCAGCGGCAACGAGTTCATCCGCGCCTTCAAGAACGGCATCCGCAAGTTCCGCATCGGCTCCGACTTCGACACCTCGACCCTCGCCCTCTACGGCGACAGCCTCATGAACCTCGTCCCCATGGCCCTCGACCCCTCCCAAGAGCAGACCGAGTGGATCGACGACTACGGCAACGTCAACCAGTCACTCATCTCCTTCTTCGACGGCCACGTCAAAACCGTCACCCTCGAGCCCGGCGCCGTCCGCACCAAGGACTACAGCTTCTACTTCTTCGG
>CAYQAD010000185.1:0-5429 GCA_964415125.1 uncultured Phycisphaeraceae bacterium
CCGTACATCGTCGTGATCAGCGCGACCGCCATGCCCGGGCCGATCGCGGACGGGTCGTCCATGTTCTGCAGCATGAAAATCAGCCCCATGAGGGTGCCGATCATGCCGAACGCCGGCGCGAAGCGCGCGATCGCGTCGAGGATCGCCTTGCCCTGGAGGTGCCGATCGATCAGCGCCTCGAGCTCGGTGTCCATGATGGTCTTGATCAGCTCGGGGTCCGTGCCGTCCACCGCCATCTTCACGCCGCGAACAATGAAGGGGTCCTTCATGTCGCCGATCAGATTCTCAAGGCTCAGGATGCCCTCGCGGCGGGCGACCTCGGCGTACGACACCAGGTCGCGGATGGTCTCGGCCGGATCGGACTTGGTGCCGAACACCGCCTTGAGCATGACCGTGTGTGTCTTGAGGACGCGCTCGAGCGGGAAGCAGACGATGATCGCGCCGGCCGTGCCGCCGAACACCACGAAGATCGACGCGAGATCAAAGAAGGCGACGGGATTTCCGCCGCCGATGATGATCGACATGCCGATCCCGGCGATCGCGACCACAACTCCGATGATCGTTCCGATATCCACACGCGTCTCCAGCGTCTACGCGCCGGCCATACCGGCCGGGCCTCCCGATGACTGCTGCAATGCTCATCGACGCGGCCCGCGGGCGACTTGACCCGCGACACCCGCCCGCGGCGCAAAGACTTATGCGGGCGGCACGAGCCGACGCAGGTCTCGCCCGTACGCGATGACGCGCCGGACCACCTCGGGCATGGGCTCGGTCACGACGATGTGCTCACCCCCGACGAGGGTGATCACCGTGTCGGGCCGCTCTTCCACGGTCCGGATAAGGTCCGCGTTGAGCACGAACCGCTGCCCGTTGAGGCGCGTCAGCGCAATCATGCAGGCGTTATCGGCTCAACCCGGACGCCACTGAAGCGAGCCGCCGAATCAATCGGGCGCTTGCGCGCCCCGACGTACCGGCCCCCCACTACCGCCCGAGCGTCAGCAGCTGCTGGAGCATCTCGTCGGCCGTGCGGATCACCCGGCTCGACGCCGAGTACCCGGTCTGGGCCAAGATCAGCCCGATGAACTCCTGCCCGAGATCGACGTTCGACTGCTCGAGCGCCCCGCTCACGAGCTGGCCCGCGCCGAGTGAGCCGGGCGGCGTCACGACCGCCTCGCCGCTGTTGGGCCCCACCGCGAACAGGTTCGCGCCGTTGTCGACCAGGCCCTCGGCGTTGGCGAAGGTCGCGAGGGCAACCTGCCCGAGCGTCCGCGCGAGCCCGTTGCTGAAGGTGCCCGTGACCACGCCGTCCTGACCGATGCCGAAGGCTGTCAGCGTGCCGAGCGGCGCACCGTCCCGGCTCGTCGCGGCGATCTCGCTGGTCAGGTCCGTCAATGCCGTGACCGCGCCCGCGTCGCCCGTGAAGTTCAGCGCGAAAGTCAGCGGGCTTACCGCGCCCGTGCCCGCGCGATCGACGCTGATCGTCGGCGGCACGAGCGTCACGAGCTGCCCCTCGGTATCGAACGAGATCAGCCCCGTGCCCGTGCCCAGCGCGAGATCCGAGTCCTCGGGGCTCTCGGCGTACCAGCGCCACGTGGTGCCCGTCTCGGTCTTCGCCTCGAGCGTGAGGGCAAGATCGAGCTCGAGCGGCGTGCCCAGCGAGTCGTAGGCGACGAAGGTTGTTCGCACGCTCTCGCCCGAGGCCGACGCGGTCTTCTCGGTCACCATCGGCAGGCGCGTGACGATGCCGGTCGCGTCGAGCAGGCGGAGGTCCGCCGACTCGATCGTGAGATCGTTGGCCGTGCCCGAGTTGCCGGTGACGTTCACGAGCCCGGTCACCGGGTCGAGCGTCACGCCTGGCGTGCCGCCGTCGGGGCTCGGCCCGCCGGTGTCCTGCAAGCCGAGCGCACCGCTGAGAAAGTCCATGAACTGCTGGACGGTCGTCGTCGCATCGATCAAGAGCTGGGCTGGCGAGACCAGCGCCCCGCCCTTCTCGGCTCCCCGAAGCTCGATGCTCTGCCCGGCTGTGAACGCACGCGCGCCGGTGCCCGGCAGCAACGGGTCTTCCAGATCGGTCAGCAGCGTGGTCGCCTCCACGCGGTTGCCCACGGCCGGGGGCGGCGTGGCGCCCGGGACCGCCGCGAAGCCGGCCGTCGCCGTGCCGCCGATCGACACCTGCGCCCCGCCGAACGAGATGTCCCCGTCGGCGTTGAGGTTGCCCGTGAACGCCACGTTCCGCGTGGGCTCAGCAAGCGTGAGCGCGCCGAGGGGGATGTTCACGTCGGTGAGGGCACCGGGCACGATGTTGTAGTTCTCATCGACGCCGTAGCCCTTGAGGCGTGCACCGTTGATGTTGACAAGGTTGTTCTGCTCGTCCTGCCGGAATGCTCCATCCCGCGTGAAGAAAGTCTCGCCGCCGGACTCGACAACGAAGAACCCCCGACCGTCGACCGCGAGGTCGCGGGCGTCCCCGGTCGCGTTCACGCTGCCGCCGGTCATGTCGCGCTGCGTGCCCGAGATCGCCACGCCCAGCCCGACCTGGTACGGGTTCGTACCTCCGGTCGTGGTGCCGGGGGGCGACCCGATGCTCAGCGTGCGACTGAAGACATTCTCAAACTGCAATCTGCTCGACTTGAAGGCCGTCGTGCTCGAGTTGGCGATGTTGTTGCCCGCCACGTCCGTCCATCGCGAATGGACAGAAAGCCCGGAAAGCCCAGTCAGCATTGCAGTCGTCGACATACGAGCCCATCCCTTCCTGCACACGGCCCACGCCGGCCCACGCCGGCGCGGCGCACAACCAACCGAAAATCAACCCGTCTTGCGCTCGAGCGCCGCGAGCAGCGACGCGTTCACATCGCCGCGCAGCAGGCCCGCCGTGCCCGCGGCATCCGCCGCAGCCTCGCTCGGCACGCGGACGACGCCATCGACGCCGGAGATCACACCGTGATCGTCCGCCTGCGCCGGCCCAAGCACGCGCCGCATCGGCACATCGACCATCAGCTCCATCCCGTCGATCTCAACCATCGCGCGGTGCATGCCCGCAAGCTCGGCGCGGTCGGCCGCCGCCGAGACGCGCCCGAGCTGATCGGGCGTGAGCGTCACGCCCGCGTCGGGCATCAGCTCGACCTGTCGGCCGCTGCCGAGCGACCCGCCCATCGCGCGATCGAGCAGCTCTCCAAAGCCGGCGCTGGACACGTCGGCCTGGCGGCTTGCCCGCGCGCTTCCGATGCCGTCAAGCCGCGTGCCCGCGGCGAGTTGGGCCAGCATCGCGCCCGCGTCAAGACGCCCGGTCACGGCAGCACCTCGCCGGCGTCATCGTCATCATCCGCGCCATTGCCAGAAGCATCGTCGCCAGCGTCATTCGCGTCATCTGCGAGCGCGTCGATCAGGTCCTGCGCGTCCTGGCCGTCGAGGATCTCGTCGACGTCAGTCATCTTGATGCGATCACCGCCCACGAGATTCAGAATCACGCCGTCCTCTTGCGTGCGAGACACCGAGCCGACGAAGTCCGCCACGCGCACGTTCTCGTCGGTGAGCCCGCTCACAAAGTCGCCGATGAGCCCCGACGCGGAGTTCAGCTCGCCCTGCGACGCGATCGTCTCGAGCCTGCTCGCCAGATCAAGATCGGACTCGATCGAGCGGATGCTCGAGAGCTGCTCGAGCAGTGCGTTGGTGTCGTTGGGCTCGAGCGGGTCTTGCTGGGCGAGCTCCTCAAAGATGATCTGGAGAAACTCGTCGGAGGAGAGCCCGCTTACGCCGCTGGTCGGCTCCTGGGCGAGACTTGTCGGCGATGTCCCGATGCCGCTCACCGTGCTCATGCGCACACACCTTCCACCAAGATCCCCGGGGGCGCCCACGCGACACCGCGCACGCGACCACGTCGACCGCTGTGATCCGAGGGATCAGCGTGATACCACCAGGCTTCGGACGCTCCGCGTCTTACGCCACCGTGTCGAGCCCGAGCGTCTCCACGCCCATGTCATCTGTGCTGCGCTCCGCGCGTGTGTCGTGCGATGGCTGTGCCGAGCGCGCTTCGTCGCGCGGTGCGCCGCGCTCGCCGCGTCCCTGCGGCAAGCCACGCTCTCGACCATCGCCGCCCTCCGCGGCTCCATCGTGCGCACCTCCGTGCGCCCCGGCGCTCCACGCCGAGTCGCGGTTGCTTCCAGCAGCCGCGTCGCTTGCACCAACGATCTCAAGACGCTGCACGACGAGTCCCCGGTCCTCCAGGGCGCTGCGCAGCGTCGCCACACTCCGCTCAAGCAAGCCGCGTGCCTCGTCGGTCCGTGCCACGAACCGCGCCGAAACCACGCCCTCACGCAGCCCAACCTCGACCCGCACCTTGCCGAGCGTGCCCCGATCGAGCTCGAGCGAGACCTCGCCCCCCTTGGAGCGCACAAGCGACGCGAGCCCGCGCACGAGCTGCGCTCGCGCCGCCTCGTCGCCACCCTTCGCGCCAGCGGGCACCGCCGGCTTCAAGGCCGGCTTCGCAGCGGGCGCCTGACGCCCCGCCGAATCGAGCCGGGCGAGCAGCGCCTTGGCGTTCTGTGCCGCGTCGACACCTCCCGCCGCCGGCGTTGTCGCGGCCGGCGCGCCCGCGACCACCGGCACATTCGGCGAGACCGCACCACCAGCCACGGCCCCCGCCACCGACGCGCCGATCATCTCACCGCCGGCGATCGCCTCGCTATCTGCGTGCTGCTGACCGCCGTCTTCCGACCCCGTGAACTCGCCCGGCCGAGCGGGCGTTGGATCGGTCGACGTCTCGGACGATGCCCGCTCGCCCGTCTCACGGTGCGCCGTGCGCAGCGCCGCGCGGCCTTCGACTTCCGATCGCCCCCCGTCGCCCGCGCCGTTGCCAATTTCCCCGGGGGCTAGCCCAGGAGTCTGCGGCCCTTGCCCGCCCGCTTCGCCTCGTCCGCGGACGATGCCGGCCTCGCCGCGCGTGCCGCTGGTCAGACGCTCGCGCTCTTGCTGCGCCATGAGCGAGGGCGACGCGCCGATCGCCGCCTGCGACAGGAGATCGCCGGCCCGGGCCTCGATGCCCTGCGAAGACGCATCGAGCAGCACGCCGAACAGCGCGGCGTCCACCGCATCGCGCTCGGCGTTCGGCGTTGAGGGCTTCGCTGTCGGGTACGTGTCGGGCGATATCGTCGGCATCAGGGCTCGTCTCCGGACACCCGCGCAACCACGCCGCGTGTCCGGAGGCGTTCCAGCAAGTCCGCTGCCAGAACCTCGTTGTCCTTGATGAACTCGGCGACAATCTTCGTCCGCTGGCGGTCGTCCATCGCGTTCAGGTACGCCACCGCCTGATCGAGCCCCGCGTCCGGGTCGGTCCGCAGCCCCTCGTCCACGTCGTAGACATCGACCTGGCCCGCGATAATCGCCTCGAGCGCAACCTTCGCGTCCGGCGGGCGCAAGCCCTGCAACGTCTC
>CAYQAD010000186.1:0-5419 GCA_964415125.1 uncultured Phycisphaeraceae bacterium
CGCTCCACCGCCCCGTCACCCTCGCCCCCGACAACCCGCTCCACACCCACCCACACCGACCCGAGCGACACATCCCGCAGCACCGGATGCTCGCGCGCCCAACGCAGCACATACGTCCCGCCAACCTCGCCATCGACACCAAGGCCCGCAAGCTCCCCCCGCCCAAACCCGAGCACCCCCGACCGCCCGAACACCCGCGCATCCACATCCACGCGATCGAGCACCACCAGGTCAAACGCCTCGGTCGTCCCCCGCCGCGCAAGCTCGAGCGCCGTCGCCGCATCCACCGCGACCACGTCCGCCACCGAGCCGCCCGCGCGCATCGCGTCGAGCACATCGCCGACAATCCACCCGCGGTTGTCCCCCCCGCCCGGCGCGACCACCAGCACCCTCGGCCGCCGCGCCGCATCGAGCGAAACGCCCGCCACGTTGTCCGCCGCCAGCGCATCGTCCCGGTCGATCCCAACGACAAGCACGCCCCCGCCGGGCCAGCGCACCTCGATCGTCGTCGCCGCCCCCTCATCGCCCACCTCGACCACCCGCCGCGCCACCGCCGCGCCATCGATCGAAACCACCACGGGCGTGGGCGTCGCCTCGTCGCCCCGCGCCGCGCGATCCAAGCGCACGAACACACGCAACAACCCCGGATCCGCATAGTCCCGCTGCGCCCGCACCGCCGACACGCCCACGTTGTCCAAGCGATCATCCAACTCGCCGCCCCCGCCGCCCACCGCCTCATACACCAGCGCCGACCGCACCGCCGGCAGCCGCTGCTCGCCGCCACCCCCGTCCGAGATCACCACCACGCGCCCGCCGCCCGCAGCATCCCCATCGCCGCCGTTGCCACCATCTACACCCTCATCCCGAGTGGACACCAGCGCATCCGCCACACGCACCGCCGCCGCCACATCGCCCACCCCGTCGCCCCGCTCGATCCCGCGCAGCGCCGCGGTCACCTCCGACATCGACGTCGAAAGCCCGCTCACCGCCTCGGCATCACGCCCCATCCGAACCACCGCCACGCTCGCCCCATCGCGCAGCGCCCGCCGAGCAATCGCCTCACCCCGCTCGATCGCCTCGTCGAACCGCGTCCGCCCGCCGCCCACACGCACACCCATCGACGCCGACGCATCAACCACCAGCACCACCCGCTCCCGCGACCCGCCGCCCCCCTCAAGCATCGGTCGGCCGAGCGCCATCGCGAGCAGCGCCACCACCAGCAACTGCAACACAAGCAACCACGACCGCCGAAGCCAACGCAACGGCACGTTCGCCTCGAGATCACGCGCCGCCGCGTCCCAAAGCATCACGCTGCTGACCCGCACCGGCCGCCGCCGCAGCCGAAGCAGATACATCGCCACCACCGCAAGCCCGCCCGCAAGCCCCGCAAACACCGCAAGCCCGGGCGCAATCAGCGTCACGTTGAGTCTCCCACGCCGACATCATCCCCCACCAGCTTCGACTCTTTCATCCCCCGCGCGATCACGAACATCTCCCGGCTCACGTCGCGCGTCGCCTTGGGCTTCAACCCCTTCACATCAACAAACAGCCCGCGCGTCTCGCCGAGCAGGTCCATGTACGCCTCGCCCTCGAAGACCTTCATCACCATGTTCCCGCCAGGCCGAAGCACCGCCGGACACACCGCTAGCACACGCCGGCAAAGCTCCACACTCCGAAAGTGGTCCATCGACTGCGAACCGCTCGTCGCCGGCGCCATGTCGCTCAGCACCGCGTGGTACCGCTCGCCGATGTTCCAACCCAGCATCACATCCGCGCCGACCTTGAAGACATCGCCCACCTCCGTGCGCACGTTCTTCGCCCGCACCTCCCGGTCCACCCGGCTCAGGTCCACGCCCATCACACGCCCGCCCTTGCCCACAAGCCTCGACGCGACCTGCAACCAAGACCCAGGCGCACACCCAAGGTCCAGCACAAAGTCGCCCCGCCGAACGATCGGCCGCCGCTCCTGCACCTCGATCAGCTTGTACGCCGACCGCGCAACATACCCCTCAGCCTTCGCCCGCAGGAAAAACTCGTCATGGAGCACACGCTTGCCCACGCCGCGATCGTACGCGCAAGCCCGCCCCGGCCTCGCCGCGGCTTCGTACCATGCCCCGGCCCCAGACGCAGCTCTGCCTCAGTCGTCGTCCTCGCCCGCCAGGTCCAGCCGCTCCGCGTGCCAGTTCGCCTGGATCGTCTCGAGAATCCGCTCGTTGGCCGGGTGCTTCGGATCTTCCTCAAACCCAGGCAGCGCCCGCACGAGGTCCCGTAGCTCGACAAAGTTGAGCGTCAACGGATCAACCCCCGGATGCGCATCGACCAGGTCTTCCGCGATCCGATCCACATCGAGCCAACCAAACGTGTCAGCCAACGCCCAAGACCTCCATCACGGCGCCGTCAGTTGCCCGGTGAACGTCCGTGTCCAAGTCCGCCCTCGGAAGTCCGTGAACTCCACGTCGTATTCGAACGATCCGGTCATACCCGTGCTGAGCGGCACCGGTGCCGGCTTCGGAGCCGCAATGAACGCCGTTTCATAGCCCTTCACAGAAACACCCGCCGGCACTCCCATCGGCAGACCCGTACCGTTCATACGAAATGCCACGACCTTCACATTTGTCATTGGCCTCGTCCCGTTGTTGTGGAACTCGACGCCCGGAACGTTCGGTCCTCGTGTCGGCCGCACCTGCCGGTCCGGATCAAGGCTCGCGTCGTTCTTCCACCGAACGCCCCCGCCGACTGCGACCCTCGGCAGACGATCGAGTGCGACCCGAAGCCGCACATTCCGATACTCGTCGAACGCGCAGAACAGAAACTCCCGCTGCCCGCTCGGCGGCGTGGTGACCACGTGCCGCTTCTGCGTTCCAAAGCCGAACTCTCCCGAACTCGCCTCCTCATCGAACAGGTGCACGGTTCCGCTTCCACCCCACGTCAGCACCTCGATCGACTCTGTCCCCGGCGGCACATCGACCGAGAACGACAAACAGTTCCCATCCCTCGAGGTCAACGTCGAGGAGATCAGCACAGTCTCGTCGAAAGGCAAGGGAGACGAGTACCAGAACGCGTACGGATCGAAACTCCGCAGCCAAGCGGACACACGCACATTCCGAGAGTCGGCCGAAGCATGCACCAGCACATAGTGCGTCCCCTCGGCCGGACGGCGCAGAACAACCGTCTCCTTCGAGCCAGCATTCGCCGAAGCCGCAAGGTAATCGCCGAAGGCAAGCATGCGTCGGATCCCGCGAGCGCTGAGGCCGAGCTTGTCTTCTTCGACGATGTAGAGGTCAACGTTGCCCGACCGCCCACGCGTCGACACACTCAGCCTGCGTTCACCCGCGGGAACCTCGACCTTGTAAAAGGCGAACTCCCCGGCATTCCCAGAAAACTTCACAAGCGACCCAGGCACCAGCGTAGGGACATCCTGCGCCGACGCGCCAGGTGCTGCCAACGCAGCAGCCGCGAAGGCCAGCGCCACGACCCAGACACCTGTTCTCTCACGCACCTTCAATGCCATCGCAAGTCTCCTCGCAGCGGGGCGACATGCCCCGCAGGGCAATCCGCGACCGGATAGCCCTCGGTCTCATACCAACCAGTAACCCGGCACCCACGCGAACCACCCAAGCGTGCAAGACGTGGCGTAACTCAGCCAGCGTGCGCGAGCGTTTCGGCAATGGTCTGCGTCCAAGTCCGCCCGCGGAAGTCCGTGAACTCCACGTCGATCTCGAAGTCCGCGCTCATGCCGGTCGACAGCGGAATCGGAAAAGCGAAGTCGATCGGTTCAAAGTCGCGACTTTGAGCCGAAACAGTCAGGCCGGTCGGATCGATGGAGATCGGCAACGCATTGCCATCCATCCGGACGGCGACGACACGGGCGTAGGCAATTTGGCGCGTGCCGTCGTTGTAAAAGAACACGCCGATCTCACTTCGAGGGCACCGGACGCAACCGGTGGGTTTGCCGATAGAGTTCGACACCTCGGTTCGCAGCAGGACCTTCGGAACAGCGTCAACATCAACCCGAAGCCGTGTGTTCCGCAGGGGCATCGCCGCCTCCGCCGCCGCAACGAACTGCGTGCCGGTCGGCTGCAACGCGACAACATGCCCCTTGCCCCATTCCGCCCACATGCCGGATGTGAAACGCTCCTCGAGCACGAGCCCGGCCGGGCGTGAACTGCCCCAAGCCCTGAAAATCAGCGAGTCACGCACGCTGTCCGCATTGACAAGAAACTCGAATGACTCGTTCGCATAGCCGCCCTGCGAGGGAACGTACGTCAGCGGCTTGTTCATCAGCACCGTCTGTCCGACAGGCAACACCGGCGTGAACTCATGCCCAGGCCGCGAAACCACCCACGCCGAGACACGGATGTTCCGCGCGTCGTCCGCAGCCCGAACGATCGCGTAGTGCGTCCCCGCCGCCGGGCGAAACACCGTGAGCGTCTCACGCGACGTGGGGCCCTCGGTGAAATCGATCGCGCGGTCCGCCAGCACCGCTCGGCTCGGCGGCCGACGCCCAAAGTCTGTGACCGACTCGTCAACCAGGTACAGGTCAACGTTCCCCCGCTGCCCGCGCGTCGAGATCGACAGCCGCTTCTGCCCCGCCGGCACCTCCACGCGATACACCGCAAGGTCGCCCGCGTCGCCCGCGAACTTGACAAACGTCCCCGGCACCAGCGTGGTCATGTCCGCGGTCGTGTCGGTCGACGCCGGCGCCCGCTGGGCCGATGCCGGCACCGCCGCAAACGCCAGCGCCCACAACCCCACCAACACACCAAACATCTTCAACGCCATCGCAAGCCTCCTGCCCGCTCGCTCGAGCCAATCGCATTCAGCGGGGCACATCGCCCAACTGGCAATCCGCGACGACCCGCGCCGCGCCCTCACAGCCGTCAGCAGTCTCGCAAACGACCCGGCCGCACTCAACCCCAAGGCCGCGACACACTCTAACTCCCCTTCGCGGCCGGACGGCCGCGACAAAGACGAGCCCTAGTGCGGCACTTCCTTCACCGCGTTCCGATTCCACGCCGGCACACGCACCACGATCGGCCCATCCCCCTCCACATGGCACTGGCAGCTCAGCCTGCTGTTCCGCTGCAAGCCCGGCGCCTCCTCCACGCGATCATCCTCCGCCTCCGTTGGCTCGCTCAGAGAGTCCTCTCCCTGCTCGATGTACACATGGCACGTGCTGCACGCGCACACCGCGCCGCACGCGTGCTCAATATTGATCCCCGCCTCGACCGCCACCTCCAGCAGGTGCTCGCCCTTGCCCGCCATGAGGTCGTGCTCGACCTTGTCGCCACCCGTGAGCCCCTCAGGGTCTTCGAGGATGAACTTCACCGGCACCACCGGTGGGCCGTGATCGTGATCGTCGCTGTGCCGAAGGTGCATCGCCCAAACCGTCCTTCCATCGCCGAAGCGCCCCGCGATC
>CAYQAD010000187.1:0-5404 GCA_964415125.1 uncultured Phycisphaeraceae bacterium
GATCTTCCCGTCGGTCATCTTCGGCGCGATCGACGGCGCGGTCGCGCCCGACAGCGCGATGAAGGGCGTGGTCGCCACACTCAGCACCTGGTTTAACTTCGGTGAGTTCCCGTATGTCCTCGCGTACATCGTGATGGTCTACTTCTTCAGCTACTTCTGGATCACCGTGCAGTTCAACCCGGAAGAGATGTCCAAGCAGCTCCGGGACCACGGGTCGTTCATTCCCGGTCTGCGGCCCGGCCCGAGGACGGCGGAGTACCTCGAGACGGTCATGGAGCGCATCACGTATGTGGGCGCCGCCATGCTCGCGGTGATCGCGGTGTTGCCGATGGTGGTGAACAAGAGTCTGGGTGTCGACTATGCCGTCACGCAGTTCTTGGGTGGCACGGGCCTGCTCATCACGGTGTCGGTGACGCTGGACTTCCTCCAGCGCGTCGAGGCGAACCTGATGATGCGGAACTACGCGGGCTTCCTCGGCGGTGCTGACGACGGCAAGGCCAAGCGGCTCCGCGGTCCGCGTTGATCGCACGACGCACGTACGTTGCACGCTCGATGAAGCGGGCACGATCTGGTGCCGATCGCCTGTCGGCCGGGCTGCGCTGACCCGTGGCGATCCGTCTGCAATCACCCGAGGAGATCGACGAGATGGCGGCGGCCGGGGCTGCGGCGCGGGACGCTCTAGATGCGGCTTTGGATGCGTGCCGGCCCGGGTCCACCACGGCGGACGTGGCGCGTGCGGCGCGATTGGTGATCGAACGGTGCGGCGGCGTGCCGCTCTTCGAGGGGTATCCGGCCGGGGCGGATCGGCCGTTCCCCGATGTCGCGTGCGTCTGCGTCAACGACGAGGTCGTGCACGGCGTGCCGGGTGAGCGGCGGCTGTGTGCCGGCGACCTGGTCACGGTGGATGTGGGCGTCGGGCTTGGCGGCTGGTGCGGCGATGTCGCGGACTCGATAGTCGTTCCGGGCGAGGAGGCTCCCGGCCGGGCGGGTGCGGGCGGCGGCGGCGGTGTTGCCCTTGAGGTGGCGGAGGGTGTGCGCGCGGTCGTGCGGGCGGCGGTGGGGCAGATCGGGCCCGGGGCTTGGTGGTCGTCGGCGGTCGAGGCGGGGGCGGCGGCTGCGGGTGGGTTTGCGTTTGTGCCCGGGTACGTGGGGCACGCGATCGGTCGGCAGCTGCACGAGCCGCTGCGGGTGCTGTTCGTGACGGAGGACGGGCGGCCGATCCGGCCCGGCGGGCGGCACGACTTCCGCCTCTGGCCCGGCATGTGCTTCACGATCGAGCCGATTCTCGCGACGGGATTTGGCGGGCTTGGGGCGCCGGAGACGGCGGTCGATAGCGACGGCTGGACCGTTCGGCTGGCTGGGGGAGGGCTGGCGGCCCAGGCCGAGGAGGTCGTCGCGGTCACCGCGGGGGGCTGCCGGGTGCTCACGGCCCGGCGGGATGGGGGCCTTTCGAGGTCACATGCTGGAGAAAGTCGCGCCTCTGGGACGGTGGATCATGGTCTTTGATTTGTTCGAGGCCTAACATCTCCCCGCGTCCGTGGGCCCGCTGGGTCTGCGGCGTGGCTGTCTACGGGCGGTGGCGTGTCGCTTCCGAGCGATTCCCGCGTGGGCCCGGCGAATGTATGCGTCAGTTTGAAGGATTCCGGGCCGACCGAGGCCCGCTGCGAGGTGGATGATGAAGGTGAGATCGAGCGTCAAGCGGATCTGCAATCAGTGCCAGGTCATCCGTCGTCGCGGCAAGGTTCGCGTGATCTGCAAGGCCGACCCCAAGCACAAGCAAGTGCAGGGCTGATCGGTCGAGTGATCGCGTGAAGGCCCGTCGCGAGCGTGTGTCGCTTCGTCGGGCTTGGTCTTTGGTCGTGGTCTTGGTTTTTCGGTTGGGTAGAGACTTATGCCGCCCCGGTCAGAGTGGGGCGGAGTCAGGAGCGGACTGTGCCGCGTATTGCTGGTGTTGATATTCCGGATCGCAAGAAGATCTACTTCTCGCTTCAGTACGTCCACGGCATCGGCCCCAAGTTCTCGGCGGACATCCTCGCCGAGGCGGGCATCAACCCGGACACCAAGGCGAGTGATCTCACCGAGCAAGAGGTCGCCTCGATCAACACGATCCTGGACAACAGCTACCTCGTCGAGGGTGCGCTGCGTCGCCAGGTCGGCCAGAACATCCAGCGGATGCGCGACATCCGCTGCTACCGCGGTGATCGCCACCGTCGCGGGCTTCCCGCGCACGGGCAGCGGACGCGTTGCAACGCTCGCACCCGCAAGGGCCGTGCGAAGACCGTGGCTGGCAAGAAGGGCGTGAAGGGCTAAGGCCGTTCCGCGTTGAGTGTGGGGCGTTGGCGACGTGCCGGCGACCCCGTGTGGACAGACATCCGCCGAGGTTCCCGCTGGCGCCGTGCGCCCGAGAGTGGAACCGATTGAAGCGAGATACAGAACGATGGCGAAGAAGCAGAAGAAGATGCGCAAGAACGTGGTGCGAGGACTCGCCCACGTGAAGGCAACGCAGAACAACACGCTGATCACGATCACCGACACCAACGGCGAGACCCTCGCCTGGGACTCGGCCGGCACGATCGGTTTCAAGGGCGCGCGGAAGGCGACGCCGTTCGCCGCGACGCGGGCGGGCGAGAACGTCGGCCAGAAGGTCCGCAAGATGGGCCTGAGCGAGGTCGAGGTGCGGATCAAGGGCACGGGCCCGGGCCGCGAGGCCGCGGTCAATGGTCTGGTGAGCACCGGCGTTCGTGTGACGGCGGTGGAGGACCACACGCCCGTGCCGCACAACGGGTGCCGCCCTCGCAAGAAGCGCCGCGTGTAGTTGAACAGATCGATTCCCGGTGCCGCGAGCGGAAGCCCGCGGCATCGTTTCTGGATCCGCCCATCGGACAGCAGGCGACCCGGCCGTTTCAGCGGGGCCGAGTCTGTCGAGAGCCGATGCAGGCGAACGCGACCCGAGCGACCGCTGCGATAACGAGGTAATGGCAATGCGCATTCTTTGGCGTGGTATCGAGCTCCCCACCCGCGTGATCGGTGATGAGAAGCTCAACACTCAGACCTTCGGCAAGTTCACGGTCGAGCCCTTTGAGCGCGGTTTCGGCACGACGATCGGCAACAGCCTCCGCCGCATTTTGCTCTCCTCGCTCGAGGGCGCCGCGGTGACGGCTGTCAAGATCAAGGGTGCCGACCACGAGTTCACAAGCCTGCCGGGCGTGATGGAGGATGTCACCGACATCATCCTGAACATCAAGAACCTGGTTGTGCGTCTTGATGTCGATGAGACCAAGACCATGCGTCTTGCCGCGCGTGGCCCGGGCGAGGTGACCGCCGACCTGATTGAGGCCGACGGCTCGGTGACCATCCTCAATCCCGACCTGGTCATCTGCACGCTGACCGAAGAGGTCGACTTCGAGATGGAGCTCCGTGTCGGCACGGGCCGGGGCTACGTGCCCGCCAGCGAGCAGTACGCCGCCAACGCCGACGAGATCGAGGTGGGCCTGATCCCGATCGACGCGATCTACTCGCCGGTGCAGCGCGTGCGCTACAAGGTTGAGGACACGCGTGTGGGCCAGCGCACGAACTACGACAAGCTCGCCCTCGAGATCTGGACCAACGGCACGGTGACGCCTGAGATGGCGCTCGTCGAGTCGGCGAAGATCATGCGCAAGCACCTCAACCCGTTCGTGCAGTACTTCGAGCTGGGCCAGGAGCGCGTGAGCGAGGAGGCGGCCGCGGCTGCGGGCGTCGACGAGGATCTCATCCGCAAGCTCAACATGCCCGTCGCGGAGCTGGACCTCTCGGTCCGCGCGAGCAACTGCCTCGAGTCGGCCCGTATCGACCTGGTCGCCCAGCTCGTGTCGTATGCCGAGGGCGATCTGCTCAAGCTGCGTTCGTTCGGCCGGACCTCGCTCCGGGAGGTCAAGCGCAAGCTGTTGGACATTGGGCTGGACCTCGGCATGCAGTTGCCGGAGGGCTACCAGATCCCGACCGACTCCCCGGCGACGCTCGGCTGACGCCGACCCGTCGAAGGCAAACCGCCCGTCGTGGGCATCCCCGAGCGTTTGGCTCGGGCTACGATCATCGGCTCGGCACTTCGGCCGGGCTCAGAGCACCTGGGACCGCCGTGATGGCGGGCCCGAAGCAGAGCGTCGGGGACCTTCCCGACTGGGAGCAACGCCATGCGTCACCGCAAGGCCGGCTACAAGCTGAACCGCACCACGGCCCACCGCCAGGCGATGCTGCGCAACCTCGCAGCGAGCCTCTTCGAGCACGGGCAGATCACGACCACGATCCCCAAGGCGAAGGCTGTGCAGCCGCTCGTTGAGAAGATCGTGACCAAGGCGAAGAAGGGCGACCTCCACAGCCGGCGTCAGGTTATCTCGATGCTCGGCGCCGACCGCCGGGGCTTCGACTGGCTGTACCTGCCCAAGGACGCGACCGAGCAGGAGCGTGACCATGTGAACGAGCTTCGCGATCGCGCGGCCCAGTTCTTCGAGGTGCCCGAGTCCAGCGAGGTCGAGCGCAACCGCTACGGCGAGCTGCGTAAGGCGCCCCGAGTGGTCCGCCACATCTTCGAGCATGTCGCCCCGCGTTACGCGGACCGCTCCGGCGGGTACACGCGCATCGTGAAGCTCGGCTACCGCCGACTGGGTGACGCGGCGGAGCTCTGCGTGCTGCAGTTCGTCGGCGCCGAGGAGGGCCCCGAGATCGGCGGCCGGCCGAGCACGCGTCGCCGCCAGGCGGATCGCCGCACGGCCTACTGGGCCGCGAAACGCAAGACGCTCGAGGCGTCCGCGGCACCCGCCGCCGCTGCGGAGCCCGCGGCCGAGGGCGACGCGACCGACAGCGAGTGATCGGCCTCGCCGAGTCGCTCAGCATTCGACCTATGCCTCTGATTTGATGACGAGCTACAACGGGTCCGGCCTTGTGTCGGGCCCGTTTTCAATCGCGGGCCGGACGCCTCGCGCCGCGAACGCCGATGGGAGTGGGACATGATCGAATCGCTCGACCAACTGGAGACCGAAGCGCTCGCCGGGCTTGCCGCGGCGTCGGACGCCGAGACGCTCGAGGCCTGGCGCGTGAAGTACATCGGCAGCAAGGGGCTCGTGAAGGGCGCGATGGCGGGCATGAAGGACGTGCCCAAGGAGCAGAAGCCGGCGTTCGGCAAGCGAGCCAACGAGATCAAGAAGGCCGTCGAGTCGGCCTTCGAGACGAAGCGGGCGTCGCTCGCGGACACGGGCCCCGCGGGTCCGATGCTTGACGTGACTGAGCCGGGCATCGCCGAGTCGTTCGGCGTTGGTCGGCGGCACATTCTCACGCGCGTGCGCGACGAGTTGGTGGGCGTCTTCGGCCGCATGGGCTTCGAGGTTGCGGAGGGCCCCGAGCTCGAGGACGACGAGCACAACTTCAT
>CAYQAD010000188.1:0-5386 GCA_964415125.1 uncultured Phycisphaeraceae bacterium
GGGGAGGGAAACACCCGCGAGGCGGGCGAGCATGAGGGCTGCGGCGGCGACGTAGAGGCCCGGCCAGAGGGCGAGGTGGCCCGGGATTTTGAGGCTGGCGTGCACGGCGGCGAGCCTACGGCGGGCGGGGGCATGGGGGCGGTCTGGGGTTGGGTTGTGGTCTGTTGCGGGTGTCGCGCGGGGGGCGTACGGTGCGGTCCACGGAGGAGATCGATCATGGGTGTGCTTGAGAAGCTTGGATTTGGGAAGGGCAAGCGGGTGCCGCAGCCGGCCTCGCCGGTGGAGGTGCGTGTGCCGGAGGCGGCCCGCGAGAGCGATGACCACCTGCTGATGGAGGTCGAGGGCGAGGAGTCGCTCGCGCCGCGGCCCGTTCGCAACAAGCAGGAGCTTGTGGCGGAGCTCCAGAAGAACTACCGCGAGGTGCTCGAGCTTGTGCGCAAGTTCGACCAGCACCTCGATGCGCGGGCGAGGCGTGAGGAGGAGCTGACGAGGCTGGTCGAGGCGGCGACGAAGTCGGCGTCGGTGCTGCCCGAGCTCCGCGACGAGCAGATCAAGCTGCGGGAGGCGATGGGCGAGCTGATCGCGGTGACGCGGGACGGCGTGGAGCGCAGCGAGGCGATGGGCGACGCGCAGCGTGAGGCGATCGAGCGGGCCGCGAACCTTCTTGAGGGAGCCGCCGATCGCGAGGGCGAGGTGGCCGACGCGCTCGACGGCGTGCGCGACTCGATGGGCCGGGTTGTGGGCGTCAACGAGACGCTTGCGAAGACGCTTGAGGAAGGCCGGGCTTCGCAGGAGGCGCGGCAGGACGAGTTTGCCACGGCGCTGAAGAAGAGCCAGTCGCTCGCGGTGACCGCGGTGGCGATCAGCGCGGCGATGGTCGTGGTGGCGGTGGTGATGGCTCTTGTGGTGCTGATGCGATGATGGAGACTCGATCGGTTCGTCGCGGCGTGGGGCTTGGGCTGGTGTGTGCGGCGTTGCTCGCGGGTTGTAGCGAGCCGCCGCCGGTGAGCCCCCCCACCGCTCGCGTGGTGGCGAGCGACGTGCCGGCGATCGTGGTCGATGGCGTCTTCGATGACTGGTCGGCGATTGGCGATGGCAACGCGCTGCTGATGGCGGATCGGGATTACATCTACGCGAGGTTTCTTGTCGAGGGCGAGCCCGCGGCGATCCAGGCCTCGTCGCGCACGCTCGCGGTGATGCTCGATGTCGATGCGGACCCCGCGACGGGCCGGGCGCGGACAGTCGACGACCTGCCGATGGGCGTGGATCTCGAGATCGCGTACAGCCCGCGCGAGGACGACGGCTCGGCGGGGCGCGGCGTCGAGGTTGTCCGGTACGACGCGGACGGCGGAGCGCTTCGAGGCTCGCACGATGTGGCGGGCGCGGTGCTCGCGCCGACGTACGCCTCGCGCTGGTACGAGCTGCGGGTTGAGCGCTCGGCGATCGGGCGGGGCGTGGGCGTCGCGGCGGGCGAGGTGCGCGGCGCGGTCGGCCGGATCGGGCCGAGCGGGGAGCTGGAAGGCTGGAGCGCGATCTCATCGACGATGGCGCCCGAGCCCCGCGGGGGCACGGCGGTTGCCGAGGTGGCGCTGCCCGCGAAGCCCGACGGGGCGATCCGCGTGGTGAGCTGGAACGTGCTGCGCGGGAAGCCTCGGGAAATGACCGGCCCGTTCGCGCGGGTGCTCGATGCGCTGGACCCCGACGTGGTGCTCGTGCAGGAGTGGACGGTCGAGGGGGACAAGTACCTGCGGGGCTGGTTCAACGCGCTGGTGCCGACGCCGACGGATGATGGCGTGTGGTCAGCGCTCATGGGCGAGGCGTGGGGCGTGGGCGTGGTCTCGCCCTGGCCGACCGAGCGCGTGGGCGGCGAGGTGTATGCGCGGGGCGGGGATCGCGCGACGCGCGTGGTCGGCGGCGTTGTGGAATCGCCGGCCGGGCGGATCGGCGTGGCGAGCGTGCATCTCAAGTGCTGCGGCGGCGCGAACTCGCGCGAGGATCGCATCCGCGAGACCGAGGCCCAGGCGATCAACTCGATGCTCGACGCGGCCTGGGGCGATGTGGACGTGCGCGTGGTCGCGGGGGACTTGAACCTTGTGGGCACGCGCGGGCCGATGGACACGCTGCGGCGCGGGCTCGCGGCGGATGGGTCGGACCTGGGCGTGGTGCGGGCCGAGGTGCTCGGCGACGGGGCGATCTACACCTGGTGGGAAGCGGGCAACGACTTTGGGCCGGGCCGGCTGGACTACGTGCTGGCGGGCGGCGCGACGGTGGCGCAGGCGTTCGTGCTCGACACAAGCAGGCTCGGGCCGGTGAGCCTTGCCGAGGCGGGGCTCGATGCGGGCGATACGTCGGCGAGCGATCACCTGCCGGTGGTGGTCGATCTGGTGCCGATGGCGCGGTAGATCGCGCGGGTTAGTCGGCGGCCGGCTTGCGTTCTTTGGCGCGGGTCATGCGGACGCCGTTGTCGGGGCAGTCCTTGACCAAGTTGAGCGCGCGGAGCGCGGCGAGGGCGGCTCGCTGCTCGGCGGTCTTCTTGGACTGCGCCCACTCGCCCTCGAAGACCTGATCGGCCACGGTGACGGCGACCTGGAAGCACTTGGCGTGGTCGGGGCCCTGCTCATCGAGGACGCGGTAGGAGGGCGTCGAGCCGAGGTTCTGCTGGGCGTGCTGTTGGAGGACGGACTTGAAGTTGTCGTGGTGGCCACTGGTGGCGGCGCCGGTGATGATGGGGTCGACGAGCGGGACGAGGATGTCGCGGGCGGCCTCGTAGCCGGCGTCGAGGTAGACCGCGGCGACGACCGACTCGAGCACGGCGGCGGCGAGCGAGGGCGGGAGTCGGCCGTGCACCTGCATGCCCTTGCCCAGCGCGAGGTGCTCGACGAGCCCGAGGTCCTTGGCGATGGTCGCGCACGCCTTGCGGGAGACGGCGTGGGACTTGATCTTGGTCATCTCACCCTCGAGGAGGCGAGGGAAGCGCTCGAAGATGCGATGGCAGACGACCGCGCCGAGAATCGCGTCGCCTAAGAACTCGAGCCGCTCGTTGGACTCGACGCGGGAATCGGCGACCGAGGCGTGCGTGAGCGCGCGGGCGAGCACGGCCCGGTTGGTGAAGGTGTGCCCGAGGGCCGACTCGATCGCTTCGAGGACGGCCGGGTCGATCGAGGCCTCGCCCGACGCGAGGGGGGCGACGGATGGCGGCTCGGCGATATCGGTTGGCGTTGCCTGAGACTGGGTTGTCGTGCTCACGGCGCGGAACTCCCACGGATGGCGCGCGGGGGCATCTCGGCGGGGGCGAGCGTGGAGTGCGGCGTCTCGTCGATCGGCCCGGGGCGGCTCTGCGTGTAAACGCGGGGCCGGGGGGTCGCTGGACGGGGTGCCGGAGCGGGCTCGCGGGGGGCGTCGAGGCCTTGGCGCGGGGTGCTGGACCGCCTGAACATATGGCATCGGCGGCCCCGGATCGAGGCAAATCTTCGCGACCAAAGTGGGCTCGGCGTCGGTCGGGTGCGGGCTGGGGCGGTTTCGCTGGAGGGGTGGCCTTGGGCGGGTGAGGGTTCTACCGTTGGGGCCGCCAGTTTCGGACGACCGGAGCGGGCCTGGAATGAACATAAACCGAACGGCATGCGGCCCACGAGGGTGTGGCGGGTGCCGATTGGTGATGAGCGAAGTCGCCTGGCGGATGCGTCGGGCGGGAGGCAGTGATGGCGATTCATTACCCGCGTCGTACGAGCAACATCAAGCGTCGCCGCAAGCTGGGCTTCCGTGCTCGCATGAAGACCAAGAGCGGCCGCAAGATCATCAACAAGCAGCGCAAGCTCGGTCGGCGGATCTACTGCCGCAAGAACCTGCACTGAGGCTTGTGCTCCGGCGTGCTGTGATCCGACTCTCGACTTGAGAATCGGCAATGTGGTTCATTCGCGCGGCGCTGCATGCGCCGCGTTTTCATGCGCGGTCGGCTTGTCAGGAGCGGGCCCATCGGCGAGGATGGCCGACCTCTCGGCGCGGGCGTGACGCTCTGTTGTCGAGCAAGCCGTGCGGAGCGCCCGTGAGGCGCCGTGCACAATCTGGAGGCGCCCATGCCCGAGCGTGATGCGAACGAGCCGATGGCGGTGCCCGCGAGCGGCGGGAGCTACCGCGAGGTCACGATAAGCGCGCTGCTGTTCGCGCTGCTCGTGGGTGTCGTGATGAACGCGTCGATCACCTACGCGGGCCTGAAGATCGGGTTCATGATCGGCGGCAGCGCGATCGCGGCGGTGCTGGGCTTCGGTTTGCTGCGCGGCGTCGGCCGGCGGTTCGTGCCGGGCGCGGGATCGATTCTTGAAACGAACATCGCGCAGACCGCGGCGAGCAGCATCAACATCCCCAACTCGGGCATCATCTTCACCGTGCCGGTGCTGATGCTGCTGGGGTACACCTTCGAGTTTGGCTCGGCGGACTTCTGGCTGATCACGGCGGCGTGTGTTGCGGGCGCGGTGCTTGGGTGCGCGTTCATCGTGCCGCTGCGGAAGCAGATGATCGAGATCGATCGCCTGCGGTTCCCGACGGGCACGGGCGTGGCGGCGATTCTCAAGAGCCCGGGCGCGGGCGCGACGAAGACGCTGCTGCTGCTGATGGGCATCGTGCTCTCGGCGGCGATCTACGCGCCGGCGGGGCTGCCCTCGATCAAGGTCGGCGCGGGGCTTGACGAGCTCGACGCACTGGTTGCCAGCGGCAAGGTGAGCGAGAGCGACGCAACGCAAACGCGGCAGATCGCCGAGTGGATCGAGGAGGGGCAGATCCCGGGCGATGTGATCGAGCGCGGGCGGGTGCTTGCGCGTGCGCAGGCGAGCGAGGACTTCAAGGCGTTTGCCGAGGAGTGGGCGCGTGATCCTTCGGTGTCGGACGTGCAGGCTGGCGCGGTGCAGGCGATGGCGACGATGCTCGCCGAGGGTGGGCCCGCGGAGACCGATGATGAGGTCGCGCTGACTGCATTCCTCGTGAGCGAGGACCTGGAGGACTGGTCGGCGCTCGCGGCGCTCAAGGCCAAGAAGCCGCTGTTTGGCTACGAGGATCTGGATATCCGCCTGCCAGAGCGGACCTACGTCAAGACCGACGGCTCGACGGCGCTCGAGCCCGAGATGGACCTCGATGAGGACGGCCGACCCGATCTTGCGGTGACGAACTCGACGGTCGACGTCGGGCGATGGCTTGGTGTGCCGGCGCAGTATCAGATCGTGTTCGCGATCGCGCCCTTTGCGCTCGGCGCGGGGTATCTGTCGGGCAAGGCCGGGCTGATCGTGCTCTCGGGCGGTGTGCTCGCGTTTCTCGTGCTCAACCCGCTGACGTACGCGCTTGGGTGGACGCCGGCGACGACGAAGGCTTCGGAGGTGGCGGGGTACGCGTTCGGCGC
>CAYQAD010000189.1:0-5372 GCA_964415125.1 uncultured Phycisphaeraceae bacterium
CTGGTTCTCGACGAAGTACTCGGGCTTGTTCATCTTCCCGATGTCGTGGTACAGCGCGCCCACGTACGTCAGCAATGGGTCCGCCCCGATCGCGTCGGCCGCGGTCTCCGCGATCGCCGCGACGTTCAGCGAGTGGTTGTACGTCCCCGGCGCGCGCTGCTGGAGCTGACGCAACAGCGGCTGCTTCGGGTCGCGCAGCTCGATGAGCGTCATGCCCGTGGTGATATCGAAGCTCCGCTCGATCATCGGCAGCGCGAAGAGCGTGATGCCCGCCGCCGAGAGCCCCGCGAAGGCCGCGAGCCCCGCGTCTCGGATCAGCTCGCCGCCCAGCTCCGAGGCGAGGGGCCGCTCGACCATCGCCGCCGCGATCGTCGCAAACGCCAGTGCGCCGCCCGTCCACAGGCCCGCAGCCACCACGTTCTGCCGATCACGCACGCTGTCGAGCCGCCACGCCGCCGCCGCGACGCCCACAATCATCACCGCGAGCTCGCCAGCCGTGCCCCGCGTCGCGAGCAGCACGAGCACGCTCGCCAGCATGCCGTACGCCATCGCGATCCGCCGGTCGTACGCCACGACCAGCACCATCGCGCCGAGCACCACGGCGCCCGGCGCGAGCGCCGCGGCCAGCTTCGGTGCGAGCAGCGCTCCCGCCGAGGCGATCGACACCATGCCGAGCATCACCAGCGCAAGCCCGACCATCCGACCCGCGTTCGTCCGTGCGCGTGGCACGTAGATCGCCGTGTACCCGACAAGCAGCGACGTGATCAGCATCACCGCCGCGAGCGAGCCGCCGGTCCGCGTCCACCATCGGTTGCTCAGCACGTCGCCCTGCTGGCGATCAAGCGCCGCCTTGTACAGCTCGAACTGCACGGGCGACAGCACATCGCCCCGGCTGAAAATCACCGTGCCGCGCGGGATGTCGCGCTCGATGACCTCCACCGCCGCGGCCGCGGCGTTCTGCTTCGCCGCCGACTCCGCCGCGTCATACCGAAACGTCGGCCGCCGGTCGGTCAGGATCCGCGCCACGACCACACGCAGCGCCGCCCCCTGGAACCCGACACGCTCGCCGAGGAACCGAACTTCTTTCGTCAGGTCGTCGTCGTCGCCGCCGTTGACCACCGCGTCCTTCGCGACAAGCACCGGCTCACGATCGGCAAACCGCAGCTCGATCTGCCGGTGGTTGCCCTCCTGCATCGCCCGCTGCCACGACTCCAGATCGAGAATCGGCCGGCGCTCGAGCCCCGCGATCAGGTCGCGCACGCGCGCCCGCCAGGCCGGCGTCACCTCACCATCGACCACAAACTGCCGCACCGCCGCGAGGCCCTCGGGCGTCAGGCGGAACGCCACGCGGATCGGCTCGGCGACCTCCTCGAGCGTTTCGACCGCCGCGAGCGTTCTCGGCAGCGACTCGAGCTCCGTGCGCACGCTCTCGAGCACCTCCTCGTTCGCTTGATACACGCGCGGCGCCTCCGCCCGCGCCGCGTCGCGGCGCGCCTCGGTCGCATCGAGGTCGGCCGTGGTGAACGCCGTGCGCACCGTGCGCGTCTCGTTCATCAGCTGGCCGATCGCCACGCCCGCCTCGCTCCGCCCCCAGTTCACCAGCGCCGTGCACAGCACGATGAACACCGCGCCAACCAGCACGCCCCAGCCCACCGGCGGGCTCTGCAGCGATTCGGCGATCGCCTGCCGAGCCGTGCGCCGCGGCACCGTGACCACCGACCGCCGGCGCGGCGTGCTCTTCTTGGACGCAACCTTTTTCGGAGCGCCCGACCGACCACCCCGACCTGTTCCGCCCGTGTCCTTGGCCATTACGCCTCCGACGATCCGTCACGGTCGCCCGCGCCGGCGCGGTGATTCCACGCCGCGTCGCTGTCAGTCTCGCCGCGGCCGCCGCGCGGTGCAACAGCATCCTCGTCCCCGTACGCCTCGAGCACGCGCTGCACGAGCGGATGCCGCACCACGTCCGCCCGCTCGAGCACGCAGAACGCGGACCCCGGCACGCGCCTCAGCCGGCGCGCCGCGTCGATCAACCCGCTCTGTCGCCCCTCCTCGAGATCGATCTGCGTCGTGTCGCCCGTCACGATCATCTTCGTGCCGTGCCCCATCCGCGTGAGGAACATCTTCATCTGCGCCGCGGTCGTGTTCTGCGCCTCATCGAGAATCACCACCGCGTTGTTGAGCGTCCGCCCACGCATGAACGCCAGCGGCGCCACCTCAACAACATCGCTCTCCATGAACCGGCGTAGCACCGGGTACTCGACCATGTCGTGCAGCGCGTCGAGCAACGGCCGCAGATACGGGTCGACCTTCGCCTGCAGGTCGCCCGGCAAGTACCCGAGCTTCTCGCCCGCCTCCACCGCCGGCCGCACCAGCACGAGGCGGTTGACCCGTTCGGTCCGCAGCAGGTGCACCGCCGCGGCAACCGCGAGATACGTCGTGCCCGGGCCCGCCGGCCCGATGCCGAAGACCAGATCGTTCGTCCGCATCGCCTCGACGTAATGCCGCTGGTTCTCCGTCCGCGGCTCGATCCGTCGTCCGCCCGCGAAGACGTCCAGCCGGCCCTCCCAGCCGACCGCGCCGCGAGGCCCGCCGCGCGATCCCTCACGCAGCCCGGCCCGCACCGCGCCGCCCTCGCGGTACCGCTGCGCCTCGTCGGCGATCAGCGCGAGCACGCCCTGGCGGTCCGCGTCGTTGCTCGATCGCGTCAGCCGCTCGAGCACGTTCCGCGCGATCACGACCGCGTCGCGCTCGCCGCGGAGCTGCACGAGCTCGTCGCGGGCGGTGATGTTCACGCCCAGCGCCTCGCGGATCATCTTCAGGTTCCGCTCGCCCGAGCCGAGCACGCGGACCCGATCGGGGCCCGCCGGCATGCGCACGCTTTCGTCGACCACTCAGCCTCCAACCCGGGCAGGGCACCGACCCGGCCGCCCAGAGCCCGCTACCGGCGCATCGGCACCCTCGCGAGCACACCCGACGCCAATCCTGCATTCTATAGGTCACCCAGCCACAAACCCCGATCGCCCGAACCACCCATGAATCCGACCATAATACAAACATCTACGCGGTCGCTTGCCCGCCCGCTCGCCCTCGCCGCGATCGTCGCCGTCTTGGCATCCGCCCTGGTCGCCTGCCAGGCCAAGCCCGCCGCCCCGGCCCACACCGCCGCGCCGCCCACCGCCCTCGACGGCCGGGGCGACCGCGACGATCTGTTCGGCGTGGTCTTCGCCGCCGCCGTCCAGCACGAGATGGCGATCACCGACATCGCCTACCCCGCGCCCGATCGCCGCGTCTACCTCCTCAAGACCATCCGCGACGAGCCGGTCACGCTCACCTTCGTCGGCCCCGGCGCGGGCGCGGTCGATCCCTTCCGATCGCCTGCGAGCGAGCGCACCGGACCGCTCGAGGTCACCGCCACCATCGGCCGTTTCGGCGCCCCCGAACGCGAGGCCCGCTTCGTGCGCGATATCACCACCCGCCTCGAGCAGATCGAGGGCGATCGGGCGGCCCCGCTCCGCTGGTAGCGACGACCACGCGCCGCACTCAGCCCGCCCCGGCGTCGCGGCTGTGGACCTCGGCCCTCGGCGGGATCGCGCCGGGCAGTTCCACGCGCACCCGCGTGCCCTTGCGCCACTCGCTGTCGAGCGACACATCGCCGCCGAGCTTCACCAGCGCGTGCTTCACGATCGCCAGCCCGAGACCCGTGCCGCGTGCCCGGCTATCCCCCGTGCGCGCAAGGTCGACCTGGTAGTACCGCTCGAACACGCGCTGTTGCTGCTCGAGCGGGATGCCCAGCCCACGATCCCGCACCTCGAAGACCACGGGCCGCCGCCCGCGCACGTCGGCCTCGCCCGCCCGCACGCGCACCCGCACCGCGGTCTCCGGATACGCGAACTTCATCGCGTTGTCGATCAGGTTGCGTAGCACGAGCTCGAGCAAGCGCCGATCCGTCACGATCGACGCGCACGCGGCGGGCACATCGATGTCCAGCTCGACCGAGCGCTCGCGCCCGATGTCGCCAAAGACACCGTGCAGCCCCTCGAGCATCGCCGCGACATCCACCTCGTCGGGCTCGACCGGGAAGTCCGGCGCCTCAAGGCGCGACAGATCGAGCAGGTCGCGCACCATCTCTTCCAGCCGGGCGACGTTCTGCCCGATCAGGCTGCCGAGCCGATCGATCATCGCCGCGTCGTCGCCGCCGAGCCCCTCGAGTGTCTCGGCCGCCGCCCGGATCGAGGCGAGCGGCGTGCGCAGCTCGTGCGACGCGTTCGCCACGAAGTCCGTCTTGAGCTGCACCGCCCGGCTCAGCTCGGTGATGTCGCGCAGCACCAGCACCACGCGGTCGCCCGTGATGAGCATCGCCGACGCCTCGTGCTCGCGCATCGTCGCGTCGATCGCGAAGCGCGTGCGCCCCCGGGCCCGCCCGGTTTCGTGGCGTCGCGCATCGGCGACGATCCGCCCGAGCTCGCGCTGCGGGAACACGTCCTCCAGCGCCGAGCCCACAAGTCTTGTCCCGCCGATCGCCTGCTCGCGCGAGCCGATCAGCCCCGCCGCCGCCCCGTTCGCGATCCGCACGACGCCCTCGCCGTCGATCACCAGCACGGGCTCGTCGAGACTTGCGAGCACCTCGAGAAGCGCCTCGGCGTTGGTCGCCGCCCGATCGAGCGAGCCGCCCACTCGCGCGGGCACCGCCTCGAGCCGGCGCAGGTTCCGGTCCAGCGCCGCCCACCCAGCGCCCCACACCGGCGCCGGCGACGCTGTGGGCCCATCGATCAGCGCGTCAAGGTCCTCCATCACCCGCCCGGTCCGGCGCGTCAGCGAGCCGCGAGCATTGGCAACGCCCGCCCGCGCCGCCCACGTCGTTGCGAGACCCACCGAGAGCAGCACCATCGCCAGCCAGCCGCCGCCCGCGCCGACCAGCGAGCCCGCAGCCGCGGCGAGCAGCCCGGCCCACAGCAACACCAGCGCCGGCGTGATCGGCGAGCCGTCGATGGTCTCCTGCCTGTCGCGGTCTGTCTCGGCCATGCGTGATCGTGTCCGCCCGTGCCGATGCTGCCGGCTGGCACGTCGGCCTGGCCGCGTGAGCATCGCCACGCCGCGACTCTAGCGAGCCGCGCCCGGTCGTCGCAGCCGGCGTGGCGGTGCTAGGTCCCAGCAGTCTCGTGCCCGGGCTCGACCGCCCGATACCCCACACCGCGAACCGTCTGGATGAGCCCCCCCGCCTCGCCCAGCTTCTTGCGGATGCTGGTCACGTGGACGTCGATCGTCCGCTCGGTCACCGTGACGCCCGGGCCCATCGCCTTGGACATCAGGGCCGCCCGGGAGAGCACCCGCCCGCCCGCCTCCGCCAGCGCGCTGAGCAGCTTGAACTCCGT
>CAYQAD010000190.1:0-5369 GCA_964415125.1 uncultured Phycisphaeraceae bacterium
GGCCGCCGGCGGCTCGCCGCCGCGGGGCGCCTCGGTCGGCGTGGGCCGCGGCCGCGAACGCTCGTCGTACAGGCGGGCAAAGTCCTCGGCGAGCAGGTCGATCGACGCCCACGTGCCCCCCGCCGCGAAGAGCGCGAGCGTCCGCTCGACCAGCCGCGTGCGGGCGACGGTCCGCCACCGCGGGTCTTCCAAACGCGGGGCCGGCGCGATCGAGAGCTCGCCCACGAGCCTGGCGACCGCCGCGGTGGAGGGTGCCGTCGGGAGCGTGTCGAGCGCCGCGGCGAGCACCCACGGGTCATCTCGCCGATTCGCCGCGATGTTCTGGGCGAGCCGGCGCACCTCGCTGGGCGAGCCGCGGAACGCCTCGGCGAGGAGCACGTCGGCGTTGATGGGGCCCACGGTCTCGCCCGCCTCCGACTCGAGCTCCTGTAAGAGCTCAAGGCGGTTGCCGATGTGCCGACCGGCCGAGAGATACCGACGCGCCCACTCGCCATCCCGGTCATTGCGAAGCGCCGAACGCCGCGGTGGCTCGGCCCGCGCACGCACCACCACCGCGTCGGCACGCTCCAGGGCATCAACAGCAGCATCGAAGAAACCCGCGGTCAAACGGCGCGCGGCGAGGTTGCAAAGACCAAGCCGATAGGCGGCCGCGAGGCTCTGCTCGGGCGTGAGTTCGCCCGCCGTGGCGTCCAGCGCCGCCTGCGCATCCGCGACGAGCGCGAGCACCAACTCATCGCGCGCGTATCCCTCGCGAATCCCCCACTGCGACGCGATCGCGTCGCGGATCTCTGCGCGGCGCAGCTCGCCGGCCATCGGCGGCACGACCATCGCCATGTCGATCCCGAGCTCGGCGGTCCGCCGGGCGAGCAGCCCGGTGATCGCATACAGGTCGGCGCTCGACACCGACGGGTCAACGAACGCCCCGACGAGCCACCGCTGCGCAATCTGCTCGGTCCAATTGATCTCGCCGGTCAGGTGCCGGATGGCCGCGAGCGAAGCCGCGTCGAGCGTCGGCTCGGGCGCACGCTCGCACAGGCGACCGAGCGCGACGAGCAGCAGCGCGGTGCGCTGCGAGGGCGTCTCGCTCGCGGCCGAGGCGGTCGCTGTCCAGGTGGCCCAGCCGCCATCGACGGTCGGCGCCTCGGCGACCGGCGACATGCGCGTTATAAGCGTCGCCAGCGCGGCGCGGGAGGCGCCGGAGAAGTCCACATCGCGCCCGGGGTGGTCCGCGCCCAGCGCCGACTCAAGCGTCGTGCGCACCGCGCGGGCGGTGCCCGCGGGGAGGTTGCGCTCTTGCGCAAGGCGGGCGAGCATGCCGGCGGAGAACGCGACCGCGGGGATCGCGTGGTCGTGCGCCCCGCCCGTGCCGTGGGCCTCGGCAGGGGCTCGCAGGGCCGAGACCAGGGCATCTCGCCCGGCGGGGTCCGCGGCATAGACCAGGTCAACGAGGTCCGCAACGATCGCACGCCGCGTCGCAGCGTCGAGCACGGCCCACTCCGACGCGAGTGCCGGGACCAGCCCCGCCGCGGTCGCCGCCGCGGCACTGCGATCGGCCTGCGAAGTCGCCGCCCGCAGCCGAGCCACCACCGACTCACGACCCGCAACCCCTGCGCCGGGCTCGGGCGTTGCGCGGGCGAGTGCATCGAGCGAGGGATCGCGGCCTTGCGACTCGGCGCCGGGTGCGGCCGGCTCACCCGCCCCATCGACCGCGGGCGATGTTGCCTGCGCGTGATCGTCGCGCGTGACCTGCGAGATGATCACACCGATCGACACGGCCGAGATCTCCAGGGAGACAATCGCGACCGCACCAACGATCAACGCCGCACGCTTCTTCTCCGACCATCGATCGACCGGCTGCACCGCGATGGCGGAGGCCGGCGAGCGAGCAACTCCATCAGCAGCAGCCGACGGCGCGACGGACGATCGCGCGACACCGCCGGCGGCGGGTTGTGCCGCCGCCGGAATCGCTGGCCGTGCAACACCGACCGGATTCATCGCGACGCGGCGGATGACCGGCACCAGCTGCGAGGAGGGGATGCCGCGCGCGTGCGCCATCCACGCGAGTCGGCGGAAGACCGTCGGGTTCCAACCCGAGCCGAGCGCGAGCAAGACCCGTGCGTCGTCCTCGAGCTGGGCGATCGCCGACGCGGAGGCGTTGCCGGCGGCATGAGCGGAAACGACGGTCGCCGTCCGCGGCTTCCACCGCGCGACGAGGTGGTCGCGCGTGGCGGGGTCCAGCAGCTTGCCCGCGGTCAGGCGCAGCGCCTCGTCGAGCATCAGCCCGTCGTGCGAGCCCGCCAGCGGGTGAGCGCGCAGCACCTCGAGTCGCGCGGCAAGTGCCGCCTCGACCTGCTCGCGTGTCGGCGCGGCGATCTCGAGCCCGAGCAGCGAGAACGGACCGCTCGCCAGCGCGGCTGGGCCGAAGAGCATCGAGACCAGCCTCGCAACCGATGGCGGGAGATGGGGCGTCACGGCGGGTCCCCCGTCTCGTCATCGACGGTCGCCGGCAGCTCGGGCAGCTCGCTCCCAAGCGCCCGGATGCGGTCGGCCCAGGGCTCGGGGCCGACCTCGGGGTACAGCAGCACGTGCTGATCGAACGCGATGCGCGCCTCGGCTGGGTCGAGCAGGGCGAGAAGCCGGAGCGATTTGTATCGCGCCTCGTACCACGCGTCATCGGGCGCGCGCAACGCGGCAAGCAGGCGCCGCCAGGCGTCGAGCGCCTCGGCCGGGTCCGCCTCCTCCGTCGCTCGGGCGATGCGGCGGAGTGCCTCGGCGGTCGCGGCCGACTCGTCCCGCATGGCGCGGTCGAGCTCGAGGCCGATCGCGCGAAGATCGGGCGTGTTGGTCGCCGCGGCTGCCCGAGCCGTCGCGTCGGCCACACGCTGCATCTGCGGCTCGGAGATCGTCGTGCCCGTCGCGGCGAGCTCATCGAGCACCACCGTGCCGAACCGCACGACGCGGGCCGCGAGAGCCGCGTCGCCCGGAGCTCGCTCGAAGCGCGCGAAAGCGTCGCGAAACAGGAGTTGGTTCGCAGCACGCGCGAACGACGATTCGGGCGTCTCTCGCAAGACCGACAGCGCCCGCTCGGCCCACATCTCGTCGGCGGTCGCCACGGCAATCTGCAGCTCGCGGTACGCCAGCTCGCTGCGGAGATCGGTCGTCGTGTCGCCCGCGTACGGGGCGATCTCATCGACCGCCGCCAACGCCTGCCGTGCGCGATCGATGTCGGGCGGGTCGAGACCAAGCAACGCGTCGAGGAGTTGACGCACGATGAGCAGCGCCGCGGCGCTGAGCTGCTCGACGCGCTGGGCGTCCGCACCCGGAAGCTCACGCCGGGTCAGCGCGAGCACCTCCTCGGCGCGATCGGCAAACCGCAACGCCGCGGCGTCGCGCGCCTCGCCCGTGCTCCGGCGATACACCGCATAGAGCAGCCGGGCCACCTGACGCTGCGCGGGACCGTACAGGGCGTCCTCCCGCGGCAGCGCGAGCAGGACGCGGACGGCTTCCTCGGGCGAGATGATCGCGTCGCCCTCGCTCGTGAGAATGAGGCGGGCCGATCGGCTCGATGCCGGATGCCGCGTGAGATAGAGCTGCGCGAGCGCGAGGCGCCTGGGCTTGAGCGAGGGCGTGCCGCGCTCGATCGCGTCATCGATCGCGACGATCGCGTACCAGAGCGCTTCCTCGGCCCGATCCGCAGACGCCGCGGATCTGGCCGCCGCCTCGAGCACGTCGGCGGCGCGGGCGGCGTCGCCCGCGAGGTAGTGCGCGAGCCCTCGGAGCGTCTCGGCCTGATCGCGCTGGGGCCCAAAGGACGCGGCATCTTCCGCCGACGTTGCCGCCGCCAGCGCCTCGGCCGCCTGTCGGTAGAGCGTTGCGACGGCCGCGTCCTGCGTTGGCGCGTTCGGCGCTTCGAGGCCGTGCGCCTCGCGTGCCCGCTGGTACGACTGGAGCGCCCGCGCGTACCGCACGATGAACCCGCGATCGCCGAGCGGCAACGTGCCGAACTGCGTCACCAGATCGAGCACATGCCCGATCTGCCCCGTCTGGACGAGGTCCGCCAACGCGACCTGGGCGATCGCCTCGATGATCGCATCACGCCCCGGCAGCGACGAGCGCTCGTTGAGCCGATCGAGCGTCAGCACCGCGATCAGCCTCGCCTCGGTCGGCTCGAACGGCTCGTCGCGCCGGGCCCGCTCGCGCTCCACGAGCGAGAGCAGATCGGCCCAGCGCTGGGCCGCCGTGAAGACCACCGCCTGGGCCATCAGCGCCTGGTCGGCGACGGACGGATGCAACTCCGTCGTGGTCGCGAGCGTCTCGAGCCACCGCACCGCGCGGACGTGCTCGCCCTTGAGCGACTCGGCCAGCGCGCAGCCGATCGCGGATCGGCCCACGTGCTCAAAGCGAAGCATCGCCGGCTGGATCTGGTCGGGCGCGGGCACGCGCCCGTCGGCGCCGAGGATCCAGCCCAGTCGCCGAGTCGCGTCGCCCGCGGCCGACGCCCGGCCGGTCAGCAACGCGAAGTAATAGTCGGACCAGCCCGCGTAGTAGAACGCCAGCGACCGCAGCCGCCGCCCCTCGTCGAGGGCCGAGCGGATGTAGAGCTCGTCGGCGTTGGGCTTGCGCAGCTCACGCTCGAGCGCCTCGACGCGCCGATGCAGCGACGTGGCGAGCCGCTCGAGCTCGCCGCTGGTCGCCCGGAGCACCTCCGACGCCTGCACCGACTCTTCGGGCTCGGCCATACGCAAGCGGAATCGCTCGGCGACCTGCTGCGCCCCGAGGTACCGAGCGCGGGCGAGGTTGATCCGCAGCTCGCTGGTCTCCGCGTCGGGCACCACGCGGAGCAGTTCCCGGCAGCGCGTCTCGAGCTCGGCCAGCGCGTCGACGTCGCTCGTGGCGTCGAGCTGGCGGACGTAGATCGCCGCGAGCCGCGTCGCGATCGCGGGCCGATCCGAGGCCGATGCGCCCGCGAGCCGGTCGCGCAGGTGCGTCGCGAGCACCTCGTCCAGCCCGCGCTCGGCGAGATACCGCTCGAGCACGTCCGGCTCGGCGGTGAGCTGGGCGTACGCGGCCGGGCCGAGCGCGGCGAGCACGATGGTGATCAGACTAAGAAGCCGGCACATAGCTGATTTTCACATGGCCCGCGTCGCGAGCGGCCTGCAACGCGGTGGCGGCCGCGTGCACGGGCACATCGCCCGACACACGCACAAACACCCCCGGCCCCTTGGGGAGCTTCTCGAGCATCCACACGAGCTCCTCGCGCGTGCGTGCCTCGCGCGAGCCGAGCAGGAACGCGGGTCGGCCCTCGAGCGTGACGACATCAACGATCTGCGGCTGGAGGTTGCTGCTGCCCGCGGCTTGCTCCGACGCCT
>CAYQAD010000191.1:0-5249 GCA_964415125.1 uncultured Phycisphaeraceae bacterium
TCAGCAAGAAGGAGTTAGCCATGGTGCTCCCCGCTCAGATGACAGCCCCCCGAGCAGCGGCCACCGCCCACAGCCGTGTGCGTGCAGGCGGGTTCACGCTGATCGAGCTGCTGGTGGTCATCGCGATCATCGCACTGCTGATCGGCATCCTCCTGCCGGCCCTGGGGAAGGCCCGCCTGTCCGCCCAGCAGCTCAAGAACAACACGCAGCTCCGCGGGATGCACCAGGCGCTCGTCATCCACGCGGGTGCGAACGACGGCTGGTACACCGGCATCGACGGGGGCCGATCCACTTGGAAGGCCGGCTGGCGGAACTACGACTCCTACATCGACGAGAGCGAGAACAACGCGTTCGACATGGGCACATTTCCGGAGTGGCGCTTCGCCGAGATGCTCGACAAGGGCCTGGTGCCCGCCGAGTATCTGATCCACCCGGCCGAGCCGGATGACAAGCAGCCGTGGTCCCCCTCGCTCGACACGGGCTTCGATTACCGGCACTTCTCGTACGCCGTCAACGAGCTGGGCTACGACAAGGACCCGGACTACAGCCAGATGCAACGGGCGTGGAAAGACACGCTCGGTGCCCGCACGCCGGTGATCTCGGATCGCCTGTACGACATCGAGGGCGGGCTCAACAACCAGTGGGACTTCACGAAGTACATCGGCATGTTCACCCGCCAGCCCGGGCGATTCCAGTTCGGCATCGTCTTCAACGACGGCCACACGGTGTTGTCCACCTCGCCGGTGGTGAACAACACGGAGTTCGGCGCGTTGACCAACTCCCGCGACAACATCTTCTCGCGTGGCACCGACGGGCAGGCCGAGAACGTTCAGGGCGGCAACGCGCCCAATCCCGCGGCGGGAAGCTCCGCGAAGATGAACAGCTACAAGTGGGACTCGATCCAGCCCTCCTCCTCGAACGGCTGACTCGGCCACGATCTCCGGCCCGTGCCGATTCAGGCCCGGGGCAATTGCAGCACGCTGCACAGTGAAAGGGGCGTGTCGGATGCTGTCGCATCGACCTTACTTCGTGACGCTGCTTGCGTCGCTCGTGGTCCTCGGTGTTGCGGGCGTCGCTTCTGCCAGCGCCCGAGAGGCAGCCGCACCCGATGCCCGCCCCATGCTTCTGATGCACTACATGCCCTGGTATGAAGCGCCCGATACCCGCGGCCGCTGGGGTGAGCACTGGACGGGCTGGGAGCGTCAGCACGATCCGTCGAAGACCAACCGCGACGGATTGCCCGACATCTGGTCGCACTATCACCCGCTGATCGGGACGTACGACTCGGCCGATCCGCATGTGCTCGAGTGCCAGCTGCTCCAGATGCGGATCGCCGGCGTCGACGCGGTGGTTGCAGACTGGTACGGCATCGCCGACGAGGCGGACTACCCCAGCATCCACACGGCGACCGAAGCGCTCTTCGCCGCGGCGGGCGAGCTCGGGATGGGCTTCGCCGCGTGCTATGAGGACCGCACGGTGCAGCTGCTCATCGAGCGGCGGGCGCTCGACGAGGGCAACATCGACGAGCACCTCGCCGAGACGTTCGCGTGGCTCGACGAGACCTGGTTCGGCGCGGACCACTACGTTCGCCTCGACGGCGACCCGGTTGTGCTGAACTTTGGGCCGATCTACGTCAAGGACGTGGAGGCGTGGCGTGCGGCGCGGGCGGCGGTCGAGGGCGACATCAAGCTCTTCACGCTGCACCACTTGTGGAAGGGTGTCCAGGCCGATGGCGGGTTCATGTGGTTTCACAAGGACGCGTGGAAGGGCCTGCCGGACGATGACGCGGTGCAAGCGCATCTCGATGGCGTCGCGGACTGGACGGCAGACGACCGCAGCCAGGTCATCCCGTCGGCGGTGGCGGGCTTCCATGACGTTTATGCAACCAGCTACGGCTACCTCCCCCACCGCGGCGGCGAGACGCTCGAGGAATCGCTCGATTGGGCCATGCGGGCCGGCTCGCCGATGGTGCAGCTCGCGACCTGGAACGACTACGGCGAGGGCACGATCTTCGAGCCGACGCACCAGTTCGGGTATCGCTTCCTCGAGATCGTGCAGGACGCGCGGCGGGAGGCCGACGCGTCGTTCACCTTCACGCATGATGATCTGCGCATGCCCATGAGGCTGCTCGAGCTGCGGCGTGCGGGCAAGGTGGAGGCGAGCCGCATCGATGCGATCGTCGAGGCGATCGCGGCGGACGACGCCGCTCGCGCCCGAGCACTCTTCGCGGAACTACCGAAATGAGCGTTGGGATCGGCATGGGGCGGGGCACGGGCTTAGGCCCCAGATGGTGTGCGATCGCGGTTGTTCTTCTGGCGTTGGGCCAGACGATGTACGCGTTCGGCGCGGGATACACCATGACCAGGGATATCGCCTACCGCGCGGCTGATGAGGCGGCCGATGCCTCGTTCAGCCGCTGCCGACTCGATGTGTACGCGCCCTCGAGCGAGACGGGCTTCGCGACCATCGTCTGGTTTCACGCGGGCGGGCTGACGTCGGGCGAGCGGTGGATCCCCGAGGGCTTCAAGGACCAGGGGATCGCGGTCGTCGCGGTCGACTACCGGCTGAGCCCGGGCGCGGTGGCGCCGGCGTACATCGAGGATGCCGCGGCTGCGGTGGCGTGGACGCTCGCGAACATCGGCGAGCACGGCGGCGACCCTGCGCGGGTGTTTGTCGCGGGGCACTCGGCGGGGGCGTATCTTGCCTCGATGATCGCGATGGACAGGCGGTACCTCGAGCGATTCGACGCGACACCCCACCGCCTGGCGGGCACGATCGCGATCAGCGGGCACACCGCCACGCACTTCACGGTGCGGGCCGAGCGTGGCGTGCCGGGGACGACGACCGTGATCGACGAGCTCGCGCCGCTGCACCACGTCCGCGCCGACGCGCCGCCGATGCTCCTGATAACTGGCGACCGTGAGCGCGAGCTGCTGGGCCGATACGAGGAGAACGCGTTCTTCTGGCGGATGATGCGTGTCGTCGGTCACCCGGACTGTGAGCTTCTTGAGCTCGATGGCTTTGACCATGGCGGTGTCGTTGGGCCGGCTCAGCCGCTGGCGCTCGACTTCGTGCGTCGCGTCTCGGGCGAGGGTGGGTGATCGCGGCATGCGCCTGCTCCTGCTCGCGACCTTCGGGATCCTGCTTGCGATGGGTGCGGTCGCAAAGGTGGCCGTCCGCCCGGCACCGAGCGACCGGATCGAGGTGCTCGACGCGTACCTGGAGCTCGTCGAGGCGGGCGGCGCGGCGGGCGAGGCGGCCGAAGTGCTTGGTGAGTTCGCGCGAGCCGGGCTCGGCGGCGACGCCTCGGTCGATGATCGGCGGCGGGCGATGCGCGGGGCCTTTGAGCGTGCGACGGGCCGACTGATCGAGGATGTGCCGACCGTCGTGTGGTCGACGGGACCGAACCCCGCCCGGCGGGTGCAGATGGCGATGTTTCGCGTGTGGCACCTTCGCGAGTTCGGCACGCCGGTGGACGTCATCGCCGACCCTTCGAATCGCGACTTGACCAAGTCGATCGTCCAGAGCGTGGCGGGCGCGGGGCCCGATGTGATCGAGTACATCGGCGGCGCGCACCTGCGGACGCTGGTTGATGCCGGCATCGCGCTGGATATCACCGAGTACGCCGCCGAGCATGACTTTGGCGTCGACAGCGTCTTCCCCGCGGCCGTGTCGAGCATCGCCGTCAATCGCGATGGCGAGCAGCGCCAATACGGCTACCCGTGCAACCTCGATTACAAGGTGCTGCTCTATCACCGCGATCTGTTTCGGCTGGCGGGCGAGCCCGAGCCGACGGGCGGATGGACGATCGACGATATGCGAGCGGCGGGCGAGCGTGTGCTGGCATCGCCAGCGCTGCCGATTCGTCCCCGCTTCGCGTTCATGAACCTGCTGCCATTCAACGCGGTGATCCAGGGCGGCGGACGTCTATTCGCCGATGATCGCGCGACGTACTCGGCCTTCAACTCGCCCGAGACGGTCGCGGCCTTGCGGGCGTACCAAGACCTGATGTATGTGCACGGCACGACACCGAGACCAGCCGAGGCCGCGAGCATGGCCGCGAGCACGGCCGGCGGCTTCGGCGGCGGCGCGACCGTTTCTGCCCCCGGACTCTTCGCGCAGAAGTCGGTGCTCATGCACATCGGCGGGCGGTGGGAGTATGTCGTCTTCGCGATCGCCAACCGCGACCGGGTGTATCTTCCCGCGATCAACCGGCGGCTCTCCGAGATCGAAACGCAGTCGGCCGAATCGCGAGCGCTTCGGCGCGCACGCGAGCGGCTCGTGCGGGATGTCCTGCTGCCGATCGACGATGAGGCGTTCGCGGCGGTGTCCGCCTGCTTGAGTAAGGCCGATCGGTCTCGGCTGCTCGATATCGGCGTGGCACACGTGCCGACCACGACCGGCACCCCCTACTACGCGGTTGGTGCCCGGTCGAGCGTCGTCAATCGTGCGCTGCTCGATGGCGATGCCTCGCGTCTCGAACACGCCAAGCGATTCGTGCGTTTTCTGGGCAGCGAGGCGTACAACGAGCAGATCAACGGCACCTTCGACTCGATCGCGGGGCGGGTGTCCTACTGCCTCGATGAGGACGGCGTGTCCGGCGTGCCGCACGCGCTGCCCGGTCTCGAGAGCTTCGACTCGCCGGTGTTTGCCGAGGCGGTGCTGGAGTATGGGCGCGTCCGCCGGCTGTCTCCGTACATCGGTCGGCACCGGCTGATGCGGCTGGTGATGGAGGTGCTTGAGGACGTGGAGGCCAACGCGATCACGCCCGAGCTCGCCGCATCGCGAGCCGAGGAGGCTGTCAATCGGCAGATCTTGTCGAACCTCGCGCGTGACCGGCGGCTCGCGAAGCGGTGGTCGGAGGCGATGGGCGGGCTCCATCCCGCGTCGATCGAGCCCGGGAAACGCGACCGCAGCGGCGAGCTCGTGCCCATCCGCGTGCAGATCGAGCGGGCTCTTGGGGTGCTGAATGAAGGCGGTGTCTCGTGACCGTGGGCACCACCCGCAGGCGGCTACTCATCGCGCTGGCGTTTCTGCTGCCAAACCTGCTCGGCTTCCTCGCCTTCACGGCCGGCCCGCTGTTCGGGTCGCTCTGGATGAGCTTCACGGATCTGCAACTCACCCAGCACAACGCCTACAGCGACGTGCGGGTGCAGTTCGTCGGGCTCGACAACTACCGCGAGGTGCTCGTCGGGGCCGAGAGCGAGCGATTCTGGACGTACCTGGGCAACACGCTGTATCTCATGATC
>CAYQAD010000192.1:0-5198 GCA_964415125.1 uncultured Phycisphaeraceae bacterium
GGTTGGTGGGGTATGTGCCGCAGCGGACGATGGCGGAGCTTGCGTTTCCGCTGAGTGTGTCGCAGGTGGTTCGGCAGGGTGTGGAGCGCGGGCTGAGGCCTTGGCAGCGGCTTGGTGATGACGCGCGGCGGGCGGTGGACGAGGCGGTGGAGCTGACGGGCGTGGGCGGGTTTCTGGATCGGCCGATCGGGCGGCTTTCGGGCGGGCAGTTGCAGCGGGCGATGATCGCGCGGGCGATCGCGGCTCGGCCGAGGCTTTTGATTCTGGATGAGCCTGCGGCGGGGATCGATCCGGCGGGGCAGCAGCGGTTCGCGGAGTTGCTGGGGCGTGTGCACGAGGCGATGGGGCTGACGACGATTCTGGTGAGTCATGACTTGCGTGCGGTGGCGGCGGGGTGCGACGCGGTGGCGTGCGTGGCGCGGACGCTGCACGCGCATACGAGCCCGGCAGGGCTGACGCCCGCGGTGCTCGCGGAGGTGTTTCGTCACGAGATGGAGCCGGTGCTCGGCGACCTGCATGTGGATGCCCACGCGGCGGCGGACTGCGATGATCCCGATCACGCGCACGGGCATGTACATGGTCATGGGCCTGGTCATGAGCCCGATCATGAGCCTGGTCATGAGCATGGGCGTGGGGGTGGATCGTGAACACGCTTGAGTACGTGCTGGATCCGGCGCTGCGGGGCGTGTTTTTGCCGGCGTTTGTCGCGGGGCTTGGGCTTGTGGTGTGCACGGCGCTGCTGAGCCCGCTGGTGGTGCTGCGGCGTCTTGCGTTTGTGGGGCAGGGCGTGTCGCACGCGGCGCTGGGCGGGATCGGGCTGGCGGTGCTGGCTGGGTTGTCGTTCTCGGGGCGGGGTGTTGGGAGCGTTGGGTTTTACGGGCTGGTGCTGGCGTTTTGTGTTGGGGCGGCGCTGCTGATTGCGCGGATGAGCGCTCGGCGTGAGGGCGGGCGGAGTGATGAGGCGGACACGTCGATCGGCATCGTGCTGGTGGCGGCGATGGCGGTGGGTGTGATCGCGTTGCAGCTTGCGCACGCGCGCGGCGTGCGGAACCTGCCGGCGTGGGAGAGCGTGCTGTTTGGTTCGATCGTGTCGGTGGGGTGGGTGGACGCGGCGGTGGCGTGGGGGCTTGCGTGCGTTGTTGCGGGTGTGCTGTGGTGGGGGCGGCGGTCGGTGGTGTTCTGGGCGTTCGATGAGCAGGCGGCGGCGGCGTTCGGCGTGCGGGGCGGGGTGGTGCGTGACGTGCTGTTCGTGCTGCTTGCGGTAACGATCGTGGTGGCGATGAAGCTGGTGGGCGTGGTGCTGGCGACGGCGCTGCTTGTGGTGCCTGCGGCGGCGGCGCTGCGGCTCAGTGCGCGGCTCGGGCCTGTGGTGGCGCTCAGCGCGGCGGTGTCGCTGGTGTCGCTTGTTGGGGGGCTGGTGTTGAGCGTGGAGATGGACCTGCCGCCGGGCGCGTGTGTGGTTGCGGCGCTGGTGGTGGCGTACGGTGTGTCGCGCGTGTTTGGGCGCGTGTAGCGGTGTTCTTTGGGGACGCGAGAAAACCAGGAGTGATGCATGAAGGCTGAGACGATTCTGGCGGAGATGAACCGGCTTCGGAAGGACCTCGACGAGGACAAGGGGGACATCGAGTGGCTGACGCTGCACCATGTGTTCTGCTTTGTGTCGTACAAGATGGGGGACTTCCAGAAGTACCTGGACGAGCAGGCCGAGGGCGGGGCGTTTGACGAGTTTGATGGGTAGTGGGACGGGCGATGCCGAGGGGGCTCGTGCATCCGCCGCGGGGATATGGCGAAAAGACTCTTGCGGAAGGGGCGGATTTGTCCGATACTTCCGCATCGCCGAGAGCGGTTCGGTCGGGCTGGCGCGGAAAACCTGCGTGCGGCAGCGGACACGGGCGGCGACGACCGAGGGCCAATCACCGACCCTCGGGCGATGAGCCCCGGGCGACGGCTCGGGGATGTGGAGCCCGGTGGAGGGTGCCAGTACAGCGGTGCCGAGCCGGGGAAACCCGTGCGTAAGGAGGTGGTCCAGTGAAGAAGTTTGACTGTACGAAGGGGCTGCGCACTTGACGCAGTTCGACGGAGCTGCCGTCGACGCAGCCTCATCAAAGCGTGGAGCTTTGCTCCTACGGCTGCCGGGCCTCCTTTGGGGCTCGGCAGTTTTTTTGTTGGCGGTTGTAGGCTTGGGGCATGATCAGGATGCCGAGCGAGGGTGACGCGCCGGACATGGCGCTGGCGGACGCGGTGACGCTCGCGGATGTGCGGGCGGCGGCGGCGCGGATCGGGGGTCTTGCGCATCGCACGCCGATGCGCAGGTCGCGGACGCTTGATGGGGTGCTCGGGGCGCGGGCATTCGTGAAGTGCGAGAACGAGCAGCGGGTTGGGGCGTTCAAGTTTCGCGGGGCGTGCCATGCGCTGTCGCGGCTTGGTGAGGATGCGCGGCGGGCGGGTGTGCTCGCGTACTCGTCGGGGAACCATGCGCAGGGGGTGGCGCTGGCGGCGGGGCTGATGGGCGTGCCGGCGGTGATCGTGATGCCGGCGGATGCGCCGGCGATGAAGCTGGCGGCGACGCGGGGGTACGGCGCGGAGGTGGTGACCTACGAGCGCGGGCGTGAGGTTCGTGAGGAGGTTGGTGCGCGGCTTGCTGCGGCGCGGGGGCTGACGGTGGTGCCGCCGTATGACCATCCGGATGTGATCGCGGGGCAGGGGACTGTTGCGCTCGAGCTGATTGAGGACTCGGATGGTGTGGACGTGCTGTTCGTGTGCGTCGGCGGGGGCGGGTTGCTCTCGGGGTGCGCGGTGGCGGCGAAGGGGATTGATGCGCGGACGCGGGTGGTGGGTGTGGAGCCGGCGGGCGCGGATGATGCGGCGCGGAGCTTTGAGAGCGGCCGGCTTTGCGTGGTGCGCGAGCCGGCGACGATCGCGGATGGGGCACGGACGCCGAGCCTGGGGCGGTACACGTTCGCGATGGTGCGCGGGCATGTGGACGCGATGATGACGGTGACGGATGAGGAGCTGCGCGGGGCGATGGTGTTCGCGTTTGAGCGGATGAAGATGGTGGTGGAGCCCGCGGGGGTATTGGGCTTGGCGGGGGCGATTCGTGTGGCGCGGGAGACGCCGGGGGAGCTCGAGGGGCGGCGTGTGGGGATCGTGGTGAGTGGGGGGAACATCGACGCGGCGCGGTTTGCGCGGATCGTTGCGGGGGACTTTGGTGCATGAGCGGCGGCCGGTGTCCGTGGTGCGGGGAGGACCCGCTGTATGTGGCGTACCACGACGAGGAGTGGGGGCGCGCGAGCTTCGGCCGGGGGCATCTGTTTGAGATGTTGTGCCTGGAGGGTCAGCAGGCGGGGCTGAGTTGGATCACGGTGCTGCGGAAGCGCGAGGGGTATCGGCGGGCGTTTTACGGGTTTGATGTCGAGCGTGTTTCGGCGATGGGGGTGGCGGACATCGACCGGATCGTGGTCGATCCGGGGGTGATTCGGCATCGCAAGAAGCTCGAGTCGATCGTGGCGAATGCGCGCGCGGTCGTGGAGATGGAGCGGGGTGGGGAGGGGTTCGTGGAGATTGTGTGGTCGTTTGTGGGCGGGGCGCCGGTGGTGAATCGGCGGGCGTCGATGGCGGAGGTGCCTGCGGAGACGGATGCGAGCCGGGCGATGAGCAAGGTGCTGAAGAGGCGTGGGTTTCGGTTTGTTGGGCCGACGACGTGTTATGCGTTTATGCAGGCGTGCGGGATGGTCAATGACCATCTGGTGTCGTGTCCGCGGTGGGGTGCTTGCGGGGGGCGTGGGGGGTAGGGCGCGGCCTTGGCTTTGCGAAGACCGCCGCACCCGGAGAGGCGTTCGGTCCAGCGGCTTACGGCGTGTGCTCGGCGGAGGGGGCGTCGATTGGCTTGCCGTTGTGGGTGAGGCGGGCTGGGTGGTTGAACCATTGGTTGTCGTTGTTTGGGCCGGGGTATTTGCCCGCGAGGGTGTCGACGACGTCTTGCATGGTTCCTTCGGCGGGTGCCCAGCCGGCGTTGACGTCGGGGAAGTCGACGGCGCAGTTGGCGCATTTTTTGTCGTGTCGGAAGCGGATGGGGCACCAGAAGGACTCGACGTTGCGGAGCATTTCTGAGCCGAGGCTCCAGACGCCGGTCATCCAGTCGCAGTAGAGGCACCAGATGAGGTCGTGGCCGACGAGGCCTTCGAACTTCTGGCGGCTGACGTTGACCCAGTCGCCCGAGTTGTACTTGGGCAGGCGGATGAGCCAGGTGAGGGGCGGGTAGACGACGTACTCGACGACGCGGACGACGAAGAAGAGTGGTACGGCGAGGGCGGTGATCCAGACGGCGGTGTGGTTGCGCCATCGGCCGACGGTGCGGTTGAGCTGGTGGACGATGCGTGGGCCCTTGCGGGCGGCGGGGTGGGCGAGCTCGTGGGCGACGGTCCAGAGCATGACGGTGAGGACCTGCGCGGCGACGCCGACGCCGAGGCCTGCGAGCCAGGCGAGGGGCATGTCGATGAGGTTGGCCGCGACGATGGGGCAGACGATCATCGGGAGGGCGGTGAACCAGGTGATGACCAGGTCGAGGCCCGGGGCGCGGATGAGGCGGTCGGCGAGTGCGCGGCCGGGCGTGCCGAGCTTTGGGATGAGGTGGAGCAAGGCTGCGGCGAGGAGCAGCGCGGCGAGCTGGACGGCGAAGATGAGGGCGAGGGTTTGGAGGGGGGGTTGGGGCGTGGTCATGGGTGAAGCGTACCCGTTGGTCCGATTTTGGGCGAGGGGTTTGCGGCCGGTTTGGTGTGGCGGTGTGGGTGCGCACGAAAACGCCCCGGCTGGGATGGACCCGGCCGGGGCGTTTGGTTGTGTGTTTGACGTTTGGGGCGTCGCGTGGACGCTCGGTTGCGCTTCCGAGTGAGCGCGGCTCGTAGGAGATTAGTGGCGGGAGGCCGTGGTCATGCGGCGGCCTTCGGTGGCCATGAGGGCCTGGTCGATGCCGGCGCGGAGCGCCCAGGCGCGGTCGGTGGCGTTGTGGGTGCGCTTGGCCTCGGCGAGTGCCATCTTGGCGGCGCGGTTGGCGTTGGTGTTGAGTGCGTTGCCGGCGGTGAGGGACATGAGGGTCATCTCGTAGATGTCTGCACAGGCGGCGTGGTTGCCGTTGTTGAACATAGGGGCGCCGCGGTTGATGGCGGTGCGGAGGACGTCGGCGGGGTTGCTGGCCGGGG
>CAYQAD010000193.1:0-5108 GCA_964415125.1 uncultured Phycisphaeraceae bacterium
GGGAGAGCACCCGCCCGCCCGCCTCCGCCAGCGCGCTGAGCAGCTTGAACTCCGTCAGTGTCAGGCGGACCGGATCGCCCGCCGATGTGACCTCGTGGGTGTCCCTATTGATGCGGATTGGGCCGAGCGTCACCAGCGCACCCGAGGCCGGCTGATCCCCCGCCCGGCGGAGCACCGCGGCGATGCGCGCCAGCAGCACCTTCACCGAGAACGGCTTGGCCATGTAGTCATCGGCGCCGACCGTGAGCCCCACGATCTCGTCGATCTCCTCGCCCTTGGCCGTCAACATGATGATGGGCAGCGACGCGGTGCGCTGATCCGAGCGGATTCGGCTGGCGACCTCGGTGCCCGACAGCTCGGGCATCATCACATCGAGCACCACCAGATCCGGCGGTTCATTCTCGATCGCCGCCAAGGCCTGCCGGCCGTCGGATGCCAGGGTGACGCGATACCCCTGTCGGGTGAGGTTCAGCTCGACCAGCTCGCGCAGGTCGGCTTCATCGTCCACCACGAGGATGTGGGCGGGGCTGGCCATGGCGGATGCTCCCAAGCAGGGGGGCGGTGGGGGGCTTCGGACCGTGTCACGCAGCCGGTGCAAGACAAGTGAAGCCGATCTCGCGGGCATTGGCTACGGCTTCAATCAGGGTTAACCGAGATTGAACGCGACGCCCGCACGCTCTCACCCCTGCGCCCACCCCGCCCCGCCCGAGGCCCACTCGCCCTGGCACAGGGGCCCGGTGCGGCGCACCACGCCGATTGAGCATCGCGTCCCCGAGCTATCCCCGGCCACCCAGAATTCTCGACCAAATGCTGGACCGATATCCAGGGGTCGGCCGAAGCAAGTAATCGCAAAGTTCGCTGCCGCTAACTTGTGTAACATCGGACCACACAGCGGCATATTTTCGCAAGGCGGGGTAGACACCCTGCCGAAGGCCCTGTCTAGACTTGGAAGTAAGCACTAACTGCCTTGGTTGCTCACCCCTGATTTCCGTCCTCTTCCGACCCACGCACCACGGCACTCGACACCCTCGCGGCACCTGCTGACACACCCGGCATGCACACCTCACGAGAGAGGTTGCCGGCAGCACCCCGCCGCTGAAAGCACACAGGTTCGCCCCCTCGGCCCGCGTGGGCCAGGCCCAGAAGGCTCGGGGGCACGAGACACGCGAGTTGGACCCCGGCGGCAGGTGGAGCTCCCCGCCGGGACCCAACGACAGATTGAAGATGGCATTTTCGCCAAGGAGATTTCAGATGCAGAACAGCAAGATCATGCTGATCGCCGGTGCCGCCCTCAGCGCCACCACCTTCTCGGCCATCGCCGAGACCCCCGCGTACCAGAACGAGCTGCGTGCAGACGCCGCCGCCCGCGCCAGCCTCCTGCAGACCGGCGCCAACGCTGGTCACAACAGCAACGGCTTCTACGTCGGCTCGGGCGACGGCAACTTCAACCTCTACGTCGGTGGCTACACCCAGTTCACCTACACCCTCAACTTCCGTGACGGCGACGATGACGGCCCCCTCGGCTCCGAGTCCGAGGACCTCACCACCGGCTTCGACGCCAAGCGCACCCGCCTGATCTTCCAGGGCAACGTGCTCAACCCCAACCTCTCGTTCTACATCGAGGGTGGCTTCGACGGCGACGAGTCCAACAGCGGCAACTTCAACCTCCTCGAGGCTTGGGGTAACTACAACTTCGACAACGGCTGGGGCGTCAAGTGGGGTCAGTTCCGTGTCCCCCTGACCCGCGAGAACATGGTTGACGCCCGTCACCAGCTCGCCGCCGACCGCTCGGTCCACGACTCCATCTTCGCCGCCGACCGCACCCAGGGCGTCGCGGTTCACTACCGCGGTGACAACCTCGGCTTCGTGGCCTCGATCAACGACGGCGCTGCCAACCGCAGCACCCCGTTCTGGACCGCCGCCGGCGCTGGCGCTCTCGCCACCGAGGCCGACATCGCCCTCACCGCTCGCCTCGAGTACATGTTCGCCGGCGACTGGGGCCGCTTCGAGGACTTCACCTCGTTCCGCAACTCCGACGACATCGCCGTCCTCCTCGGCGGTTCGGTCCACTGGCAGCAGGGCGGCGAGACCGCCGCGTTCGCCGGCGGCGCCGAGGTCGCGATGACCGACTACGACCTGTTCACCTACTCCATCGACCTCTCGGTCGAGGGCAACGGCTGGAACGCGTTCGGTCAGTTCACCGGTGTCACCATCGACGCCTCCGGCGCTTCGGACATCGACAACTACGGCTGGCTCATCCAGGGTGGCTTCTTCGTGGCCGACCAGCTCGAGATCTTCGGCCGCTGGGACTCGGTCTACGTCGACAACACCTTCGACCCCGCCGATGAGGACTTCAACACCCTCACCGTCGGTGCCAACTACTACTTCGTCCCCGAGTCGCACGCCGCGAAGTTCACCTTCGACGTGCAGTACTTCCTCGACGACCCCAGCGAGTCGGCTCCCGTCGCCGCGACCGCGCCGAACAGCATGACCGCGCTGGTCCCCGACACCGAGGACGGCCAGTTCGCCCTCCGCGCTCAGATGCAGCTCGTCTTCTGATCCACCGATCAGAACGAACATGATCTGAGATCGGACAAGGCAAACCTTGTTCATCCACAGCGGGCCCCGCATCACGCGGGGCCCGTTGCTTTTTGCACACAACGCACCGAGCAAAGTCGCGAACTTCGTCCGAGATCGACGCGCTTGATGACACACGCGTGACCTAGCATTGCGCATGGCACGAATGATGTTGGCTGTTGCTCTGCTCGCCGCGACCGTCCTGCCGGCCTCGGCCCAGTTCGTCATCCGATCCGAGGCCGACCCCGACAAGTTCTCGATGCGCATCGGTGGCTACTCGCAGTTCCGCTACACGTTCAACGTCCGCGAGGACACCGACTCGCAGGAATCGATCACCAACGGCTTCGACAACCGCCGAACCAAGATCAACCTCGGCGGCAACGTGCTCACCGCTGACACCACCTACCGCATCGTCTTCGCCTTTAACAAGCGCACCGGCATCGCCTTCCTCGAAGATGCCTTCGTGAACTACGATTTCGACGACACCAACTGGTCCATCACCGCCGGCCAGTTCAAGGCGCCCTTCCTCCGCGAGGAGCTCGTCAGCGCCACACGCCAGCTTGCCGTCGACCGCTCGGTCGCCAACGAGGTCTTCAACCAGGACTTCACCCAGGGCGTCCGCCTCAACTACGACAACTCGCAGACGCGCTTCCAGCTCGCCTTCACCGACGGCTTCCGCGCACTCAACGACAGCTTCACTAACCGCAACGAGTCGGACCTCGCCTTCACCGCGCGTCTCGAGCACGCCATCGGCGACACCCTCCGCCGGTTCCGCGACTTCACCTCGTGGCGCTCGGCCGAGCAGAACGCCGTGCTCCTCGGCGTCGCCGGCCACTGGCAAACATCGGGGCACACCTGGTCGACCGTCCCCGCGCCCGAGCGCGACCAGTACTTCCTCACCGCGGACATCTCGGTCGAGGGTGTCGGCTGGAGCGCGTTCATCTCCGGCTACTTCCGCACCACCGACCCCGACGGCGGCGGCTCGCGCACCGACTACGGCCTGGTCGCGCACGCCTCGGTCTTCGTCACCGAGCAGACCGAACTGTTCATCCGCGGCAGCGCCGTCTTCCCCGACGACGCGAACCCCCGCAGCGGCACCGAAGACTTTTACAGCACCACCGTGGGCGGCACGCACTACTTCATCCCCGACTCCCACGCCGCCAAGCTCGTCGCCGAGGTCATCTACTTCCCCGAGCCCAAGAGCGAGTCCGACGCCATTCTCGGCTTCCGCGACAACGCCGGCCTGCTGCCCGACACCGAGGGCGACCAGTTCGTCATCCGCGCGATGATGCAGCTGCTCTTCTGAGCCAGCCCCCGGCACGCCCCGCTCGAAGCGCCGCCGAGGCGACGCGTCACATGCGTTCGACCGTCGGCAGCCCCAGCGTGGAAAGCGCGTCTTCCAGCACCCGACCCGTCAGTGCGCACAGCCGAAGTCGCGCATCGCGCGTCGTCTCGCGGTCGGCTCCAAGCACGGGGCACTGATCGAAGAAGCTGCTGAACGCCGTCGCGAGCTCGTAGATGTACGTGCAGAGCCGGTGCGGCTCGAGCGTGTCGGCCACCGTCCGCACCGTCGCGGGGTACGCCAGCAGCGCGAGCGCCAGCGTCTTCTCCGCCGCCTCCGAAACGTCGAACGCGCCGGCAGTGGGGGCGCCGATGCCCCGCTCCTCGGCCTTGCGGAAGATGCTCCGGATGCGAACCAGCGCATACAGCAAGTACGGCCCCGTGTTGCCCTCAAACGCGAGCATCCGGTCGAAGCTGAACACGTAGTCCTTGATGCGGTCGCTCGACAGGTCCGCGTACTTGATCGCCGCGATCCCGACGGCCGCCCCGATCTTCTCCCGCTCGTCTGCGGGCAGCGACGGGTTCTTCTCCGCAACGACCGCCCGTGCCCGCGTGATCGCTTCCTCGAGCAGGTCGGCAAGCCGCGCCGCCTCGCCCGAGCGCGTCTTGAAGGGCCGATTGTCCTCGCCGAGCACCGTGCCAAACGCCGCGTGATCGAGGCGAACCGCCTCGCCATCGCGCACCGCATAGCCCGCCCGCGTCGCCGCACCAAAGACCTGCCGGAAGTGCAGGCTCTGCCGGGCGTCGACCGCGTAGATCACGCGATCCGCGCCAAGATCGCGCACGCGTCGCCGGATCGCCGCCAGGTCTGTGGTCGCGTAGAGGAACCCGCCGTCGCGCTTCCGCACGATGCAGGGCTCGCTCACGCCCTCCACACGCACCACGAGCGCACCGTCGCTCTCCTCGGCAACACTGCGTGACTGCAGATCCTCGACCACGCCCGCGAGCTCGTCGGCGTAGCTCGACTCGCCCGCCGACGCCGACGCGTCGACGTTCGTGTGCAGCGTCGCGCAGTTCTCGAGACACGCGGCGATCGTCACGTCGTAGATCCGACGCCAGACCGCGACCACGTCGGCGTCCTGGGCCTGCAGGCGGACGAGCGTCTGCTTCGCCGCGGCCAGGTGCTCCTCGGCCTCGTCGACCTGCGTGCGGATCTCCGCGTCGGCCTTGGGCCCGAGGTTGTGCCGCTC
>CAYQAD010000194.1:0-5105 GCA_964415125.1 uncultured Phycisphaeraceae bacterium
GACCACCGGGCCGCCCGCACCCGCACCGCCTGGCCCCACCCCAGCACGCGAGCCGGCCGTGTTGGAACAGCCGGACAAGCCGGTGGCGACGCCCAGCGCGAGCCCCGCGATGCCGACGCACAGCGCCGCACGCTCGCGGGTGCACACGCGCCGCGGGAACGTCTTGCGCGTTGTCGGATGCTCAGCCGGATCCTGATCCGGGCGTCGTGTCTTCGTGCGCACGATGTCGGCCTCCATGCCTGGCGCCCCGTCGCCGCCTCCAGCGGCCCGGGTCTCACGCAGGAGCATCGACCGATCAGTGCATGACGCTTGCGAATCGGATCGCCAGCCGTTCGGCATGCCGCTCGTGCTTCCCGAGCCCACTCTTGCCCGCCGCGTCGGCCTCGACGCACGCCTCCCAAAGCCCGCGGGCCCGCTCCGGGTCGACCCGCCGGGCCGCCCCCATCACCGCGTCGCGGGCGGGGCCCCAGAGCTTGAGGTCCTTGGCGAGCTGCTGCGGATTGACCCCCTCGCGCCCGCCCCGGCTGGCCGCGTGGAGCTTGCGGGCAAGGTCCGTCATCGCCCAGACCACCAGCACGCCCGGATGGCGGGAGACGTCCAGCGCCTCGCGCACGTGCGCCACGCACGCCTCGGGATCGCCCGACAGCAGCGTCCGCTGGATGCCCCAGACCTCTTCCTCCCGGCTCAGGCCCACCTCACGCACGACCAGCTCGGGCGTGATCGGCTCAGGCCCGTCGTTGGTTTGGGCCATCAGCGCGAGCTTGCCCAGCGCCGCGTCGAGCCGGCCCAGGTCGCTGCCGATGCGGTCGACGAGCGCCGCCGCCGCGGGCTTGGTCAGCTCGCCGCCGTGCTCTTTCTTGCACCGCCCGATCGCCCAGGCCGCCGCCTTCGGCGCGGGCAGCTCCTCGCAGTGCACGATCGCGCCGCAGGCCTCGATCATCGCGTCGAGCTTGCCCTTGCGCCACGTATCGGTGCGGAGCACGAGCGTCGCCGCGTCGGCCGGCGACTCGGCGTACCGCTCGACCAGCGCCCGCGCGCCCTCCTTCACCCACTGGTCCGCCTCGTCGACGATCACCAGCTTGTGCGTGGTCATCAGGCCGAACGATCGGCACTCGTCGAGCACCTCGGCGACCTCGGACTCCTTGCCCCCAAACCGCAGCACGTCGATGTCGCCGTGCGCCGCCTCGAGCGACTCGCGGAGCTTGGTCGTGTAGACCGTCCGCAGCATCGCCTCCTTGCCCGCGAGCACGACGATCCGCAAGTCCGCGGACATCTCGGCAGCCGGTTTGGAAACGCGCTTGGCCATGACACGCCCAGCATACGCCCCCACTGCCGTACGCTGGCACCATGCCGATGCTCGCGATCATCGAGGGCCCCGACGCGGGCACCCAGTTCGACCTGCCGGGCGACGAGCCCCAGCTGATCGGCCGCTCCAGCGAGGCCCTGCCCCTGAGCGACAACACCGTCTCCCGGCGCCACGCCGAGCTCACCCCCGACGGGCTCGACTGGTACATCCGCGATCTCTCGAGCCAGAACGGCACGTTCGTCAACGGCATCCCCATCACCGACCGCTACCGCCTCGCCGAGGGCGACCACATCCGCACCGGCGCCACGGTCATCCGCTTCGGCCCACCCAGCAAGGGCGACTCGTCGGTGATCAACCTCGTCGGCGCCGCACGCCCCGACGAGCAGTTCGACGCCCCGATCGACGCGGACCTGGACGCGCAGGTCGAGCGCCCCATCGACCCGCTCGAGGACTCGGTGCTCATGGCCGAGCCCGAGCCCAGGATCGCCGCGGTCGACCACCTCCGCATCATCTACGCGCTCGTCTCGCTCACCGCGCAGCAATCCGACCGCCAACAGCTGCTCGCGGCCGTGCTCGAGCTGGTCTTCGGCGAGTTCAAGCCCGAGCGCGGCTTCATCCTCATGACGCCCGACACGCCCGGCGAGAAGCTCCGCCCCGCGGTCGTCAAGTACGCCAACAAGCCCAAGGACAAAGCCGACGCGAAGTTCCGCGTCTCGCAGACCATCCTCAACCACGCCATCCGCCGCGGCGAGGGCGTGCTCAGCGCCAACGCGATGGGCGACTCACGCTTCAGCGCCGGCGACAGCGTCCACACGCTCGCGATCCGCAGCGCCATCTGCTCGCCCATCATGTTCCGCGAGCGCATCTTCGGGGCGATCTACATCGACTCGTCGGTCGCCAACTTCACCTTCACGCCCGACCAGCTCAGCCTTATGAACGCGATCGGACAGCACACCGGGCTCGCGCTGGCCAACGCCGAGCTGCTCGCCGAGAAGCTCCACGCCGAACGCCTCGCCGCGATGGGCGAGACCATCGCGAGCCTCAGCCACTCGATCAAGAACATCCTGCAAGGCCTGCGCGGCGGCGGCGATGTCGTCGAGATGGGCCTCAAGCGCCAGGACCTGGCTGTCGCCTCCAACGGGTGGAACATCCTCAAGCGCAACCTCGACCGCATCGTCGCGCTCACCACCAACATGCTCGCCTTCGGGCGGCAGAAGCAGGTCGAGTACGAGTTCGCGCGCATCGGCGAGCTGCTCGACGACTGCGCCCAGCTGCTCGAGCCGATCTGCCGCGACAAGAACATCCCGCTGATTGTCGACGCCGACCCCGAGATGCCGCCGATCCCGATCGACGCGTCGCTCATGCACCAGGCGATGATGAACCTCATGGGCAACGCCGTCGAAGCCGTGAGCCGGGAGACCGGCACCGTGACGGTCAGCGCCCGCTACCGCGAGGCGACCAAGCCCGGCACGCTGCCCTGGGTCGAGGTCGCGGTCATCGACAACGGGCCCGGCATCCCCCCCGACCGCATGAAGTGGATCTTCGAGCCCTTCCACACCACCAAGGGCCTCCGCGGCACGGGCCTGGGGCTCGCAGTCACCAAGCAGATCATCGCCGAGCACGGCGGCAAGATCCGCGTCGAGTCCGCGCCCGACATCGGCTCGACCTTCCGCGTCGCCCTGCCCGCCGAGATCCCCGCGGACGGCGACCCCTCGAAGACCACCGCCACCCGCGCGATCATGCCGCCGATCGTCCCCGACGACGACTGACCGCAACGCCGCTTCAGATGATCCCACCCTGGCTCAGCAGCACGGACATGATGATCACGACCGCGAGCACCGCCGCGAGCGCGGTGAGGACCGCGACGATCAGCGCGTCCTGCAACTCCAGGTCCATGAAGTTCTGGAGCAGCACCACATACACGATGAACTTGATGATCGAGCCGAAGATCCACAGAAACCCGAGCGGGATCGCGATCAGCCCGTACAGCGCGTGCACCGCGCCCATCTTCAGCGCGATCAACGGCCAGGGCTGATCGAAGCCGACCCACAACAGGCAGCACCCGAAGTACACCGCCGTCGCGAACAGCACGCCGATGCCGAAGCCGATGAGATGCTCGGCGATCTCCATGCCGACGTCCGACCCTTCGGCGAGGCTCGCGGTGACGAACAGCGACACGACCAGCGCGCCCAGGCACCACGCGCCGGCCTTGGTGTATTCCACGCGCGACTGCTCCCGGCGCTTGGCCGACCGGTCGGCGTCGCGCCCGGCCTTGAGCTGCGCGTTGACCTCCTCGGCCGCCTCGTCTCGCCCCCTGCTCGTCTTAAGCGCCCGCCCCTCGCGCACGTTGTACCCGCACTGCACGCAGATCGCCGCCTCGGGCGTCAATGCCGCAGCACACCCGGGGCACGCGAGCCCCTGCACCAGCTCCAGCGGCTCGGCCCCCGCCTCCTCGGCAAGCAACGCCTCGGCGTCGAGCACGTCATCGTCGAGCTGATTCTCGAGCGGGCTGTCGACTGGGCTGTCGAGCGGTATCGCCGCGACGGCTGCCGCGGCCGGCGCAGCCTCGGCCGCGCCACCACGGCGCTCGCGCAGCGCCCGGTCATAGCACGCGCCGCAGAGGTATCGCCCCCGCGAGTCTTTCACACGCCGTGCGCCCGACACATCAACATCGCACCGCACGCACCGCTTGCCCGCCATCGAGTCACCCGCCACAGACCACCTCCAGTCTGATGGCCACATTATCATATTTGCTGTGTTGTCGGCAAGAGCAAACCGCGGCACAACGCGGTGTGCCTTTTAGAGCCACCCGCGGGCCGAGGCGATCGTCAGGCCGAGCGTGATCGCGCCGAAGAGCGCGATCGAGACCTGGAAGGGCGGGTCCTTGGTTGCCAGCTCCGTCGGGTCGTCGTACACGCCGCGCTCGACGAGCACGATCGAACGCAGCAGCCCGTAGGTCGCGGGCAGCATCGTCAGCCAGAGCAGGTTGAACCCACGCGTGAAGTCCGCGTCACGCTCGAGCACGTACCCCGCGTACGTCGCCAGCGTGGCCACGGCGGTCACGACCACGGCCATGCGCAAAAACTCCACGGTGTACCCAGCTTGGACAGCCCGCGCGGCGCTCGCGTCGAGTCCCGCCTGGGTCATCACGCGCCGCTCGCCCAGCCGCTTGCCGAGCGCCAGGAACATCGACACGAAGAACGTGACATTCAATAGCCACGTGCTCGGCTCGACCCCGCCCGCGGCACACCCCGCGAGCACCCGCAGCACGAACCCCGACGCGAGGATGATCACGTCGAGAATCACCGCACGCTTCAGGCCCGCGCTGTACGCCAGCGTGCTGACGATGTACGTCCCCACCGCCGCGAGCGTCCAAAGCCCCGCGTTGCCCGGGATCGCGATCGACGCGCCGATCGACCCGGCAAAGAGCGCCACCGCGAACCAGCGCGCCACGCCCACGGGCACCCGCCCCGACGCGACCGGTCGGCGTCGCTTGCGCGGGTGCATGCGGTCGGCCTCGCGGTCGCGGACGTCGTTGACCGCATAGCACCCGCTCGCAGCCAGACTCACCGCGATCGTCGCCATCAGCACGCCGAACCAGCTGATGCTCCGCCCGTCGATCATGCCGTAGACCGGCCCCACGAGCACGAAGACCTGCTTGGACCACTGCGTGGGCCGGGCGAGCTTGATGAGCCCGCCGACCAAGCCGCCCGTGCGGCCGGCTTCGGCCGGCGCGTCGGCCGTCACGGCTTCTGGCTGGTGATCGCTCGCGGTCATCGCTTGGGCTATCGGCTCGATC
>CAYQAD010000195.1:0-5003 GCA_964415125.1 uncultured Phycisphaeraceae bacterium
GGGATCGCGCTCGTTGCCGGCGTCGACGAGGAGCTGGTCGAAGGCGGGGTTGGAGTAGGCGCGGTCGTTGTTGCCGTCGCCGGTTTTGTTGATGCCGAGGAAGGTGGTCGGGTCGCCGTAGTCGCCGTACCAGCCGGCGCGGGCGACCATGTAGTTGCGATTCTTGAGATCGTCGCGGTAGACCTTGACTTCCTTGGTGACGAGTCGGACCTCGATGCCGAGGTAGCGTTCCCAGTTTTTCGCCACGGCTTGGGCGATGAGGTCGTGGCCGGCGTCTTTGTTGAAGAGGATCTCGACGATGGGCATGCGGCCTGCCCAGCCGGCGTCTTCGATGAGAGCGCGGGCCTGGGCGGCGAGTGCGGCGCGTTCGGCGTCGCCGGGGAGTGCGCCGATGTGGACGATGCCGTCGGGCGACGTGTAGCCGCCGATGGAGTCGGGGGGGATGAGCGTGCGGGCGGCGGGCTCGCCGATGCGGCGGACCTCGTCCGTGACGGAGGTCTTGTCGATGGTCATGGCGAAGGCGCGGCGGACGCGGCGATCGGCGAAGGGGTTCTCGCGGCCGTCGGGCAGGGTGGGCAGGCAGTTGAAGTTGTAGAAGTAGGTGCCGAAGACGGGCCAGACTTGGAGCATGTTGCGCGGGTCGCGGGGCAGGCGGCGGTCGATCTCGACGGCGTCCCAGCCCTCGGCGAGGAGGCGCTCGTACTCGTCGCGGTGCTCGTCGTAGAAGGCGAGTTTTTGGGCGTAGATCTCGGCGCGGTAGGCGGCGGTGACATCGCTGACCCAATCGACGGCGCCGGTCTGGAAGGCGAGGACCTGGGCGTTGGAGTCTTCCATCGAGGGGATCTCGATGGTGCGGATGGCCAGGGACTCGCGGTTCCACCAGTGCGGGTTCTGCTCGAACCACATGCGGCGTTTGAACTTCCAGTCGGTGAGGATGAATGGGCCGTTGGAGATGAGGGTGCCGGCCTTGGTCCAGCCGCGCTGGCTGTCGAGCCGGCCGGTCTCGGGGTTGACGCGCTCGTACTGGGCGAGCAGGGGCGGGTAGACAGGGTAGAAGACGGCGAAGGCGCAGATGTCGAGCCAGTAGGGCGTGGGGCGGACGAGGCGCATCCAGAGGGTGCGGTCGTCGCGGGCTTCGAGCTTGACCGTTTCGGTGAACTTGGCTTCGGTGGCCTGCCAGAGCGCGGCGCCGGAGTCGTAGGTGCTGGTGCCTTCGGCGAGGGCGGCGAGCTCGGCGGTGCGCCAGTCGTAGAACTCCTGGACGCCGTCGATGAGGGCGAAGAGCTTGTAGTAGTCGGCGGCGGTGTCGGGGAGCATGGCGCGGCGCCATGAGTAGACGAAGTCGCTGGCGCGGACGGGCTGGCCGTTGGACCATTTGGCGTCTTCGCGGATGGTGAAGGTGTACTCGGTGCCGTCGCCTGAGACCTGCCAGGACTCGGCGACGGCGGGGACGACGCGGAAGTCATCGCTGAAGACATCGTTCTGGACGAGGCCCTCGAAGAGGAGACGGCCGACGCGGAGGTCCTGGAGGTAGGACATGCGTTGGAGGTCGAGGGTGTTGACGTCGCCGCGATTGATGAAGGTGAAGTCGGCGCGTTCGGATCGGCCGCCGGACCAGACGACGGCGCCGAGAAGGCCGAGGGCGAGGATGACGAGCGTGATCGCTTTCCACATACGGCGAGGGTATCACGCGACGAAGGCGTGATGACCTGCCGCACCGATGCGCGTGGCGGCGCGGTGGCGCGGGAGAGACGTGGTGTGCCTCGTCGTGTGCCTGGAGGTGGTCCCGGGGGTGTGCCTGCGGCGTGTGTCCGGAGGGGGCGGGGCTACCAGGTGAGGTCGGCGGCGTTGAGGCCGAACTCGGTGGTGACCGGGCCGCCGGCGGCGAGCATGGCGTCGACGGCGGCGACGAAGTCGCGCGTGCGGCCTCGCTGGGCGAGCTGGCTCAGCGTGGGGTCGGGCTGGGCTTCGGGGTGCATGAGCAGGATGGTGCTCTCTGCGGCGGCGACGAGCTGGGCGAGCAGGGCGGCCTCGGGCCCGTCGGTGCCGAGGATGTCGGCGTGGATGGCGGCGTGGCGGAGGATGACGCTGCTGAGCAGGGCGGCGGCGGGCCGTGCCTCGCCGGGCAGGCCTCGCTGATCGAGCATGGCGTTGCGGCAGGACTCGGCGGCGCGGAGCCAGACGGCGTGCTCGGCGGGGCTCGCGTCGGAGTCGGCGTCGGCCCCGGCGGCCTTGACGCGGGCGGCGGCGGACGTGGCGAGGGCGGCGAAGGCGGGCTCGCGGAGGGCGGCGAAGTTCTCGCGGGTCATCTCGCCGGCGCTGTTGAGATCGCGCACGGCCGCGTCGGCGACGAGCGATGCGTCGTCGGCGGCGATGACCTCGGCGAGGGCCGCGATCGTCTCGCGGACGCGGGGGGCGCCGACGGCGGGGGCGCTGCGGGTGACGGCGGCGATGGACCGGCCGATGCCGTAGACCGCGGCGTAGCGGATGCTCGGGTCGCGGGCGTCCAGGGCGGCTTCGACGGTGTCGAGCGTGGTGCGGGTGGCGATGTTGCCGGCGAGGATGATTGCGTTGGCGGCGGCGTGGATGTCGCTGCCCGTTGCCATGGAGGCGAGCGTGTCGCCGAGCGATCGGGTGAGCAGGTTGCGGTAGCCGACGGAGACATCGGCCGACTCGAGGGTTTCGAGGACGCGGTCGCGGGCGCGCTCGCGCTGGGCGAAGTCGTCGGAGGCGAGGCCTTCGAGGACGGCGGCGACGAAGGCGTCGAACTGCGTGCCGGCCTGGCCGGTGGGCGTGCCGGCGCCGGTGATGATGGAGGGATCGACGAAGCCGCCGGAGACCTGCGCTTGGGCGGTGTGGCCGGCGAGCGTGAGGCACGCGGCGAGTGCGAGTGCGTGTCGGATGCGCGAGGTGTGGTGCCGCATGTTGGTGGTCTTTCGGTGGCGTGCGGGGTGTGGCACGCGGATGGTCGTGGTGTTGCTTGGGGAACCGTACCGGGCTGCGGAAGCGTGGGTCAATACGGCCTCGGCGTGAGGGGGCCTGCCGACCCTTCTAGTAGACCTCGAGGAAGACGCGGCGTGTGGTTTTGAGCTGCTTGTGGAGCATCTTGCGGGTCCAGCTGTGGACGTCGCTGGCGACCTCGGGGTCGACGTGGAGGTACTGGGGGAGCTGGTCTTCGGGGAGGACCTGGGCGAGGCGCTGAAGGATGCCCATCTCCATGCCGGCGATGCCGCAGACGTAGACGAGGCCCCGCTCGGAGGAGAGTGCCGCGACGAGCTGGTCGCGGTGTGTGAGGAGGCGGTCCTGGACGTACATGGGGTCGCTGCCGTCTTCCTGGCGTTCTCGGCTGATGGCGGTGGTGTAGTGGAAGAAGTCGTGCTCTTGGGCGAGGCGGTGGAGCTCTTCGTGGTAGAGCAGGTCGGTGGCGTAGGGGGAGCCCATGATGAGGTGGCAGGTGCCGGTGTAGTTCGCGGCGGCGAGGTCGAGGATCATGCCTCGGAAGGGGGCGATGCCGGTGCCGGTGGCGAAGAAGACGTAGTCGTGGGCGTGGGGGTCTTCGGGGAGGAGGAAGCGCTTGCCGTTGGGACCGGTGACGGTGACCTCGTCGCCGACCTGGAGGTCGCAGAGGTAGTTGGAGGCGACGCCGAGGAAGAGGGAGTGGTCGTCCCAGTGCTCGTCGATGGTGCGTTTGACGGTGGTGGCGAGGATGTTGCCCGAGCCGTCCTCGCCGGCGGTGGGCGAGGCGATGGAGTAGAGGCGGAGGCGGTGGGGCTTGCCGTTCTTGTCCGTGCCGGGCGGGATGACGCCGAAGGACTGGCCCGCGCGGAATCGGCCGGCGAGGTCGGTGCCGGAGACGTCGATGGCGACATGGCGGACGAAGCCGGCGGCCTTGCGATCGGTGCAGACGTCGGAGGAGACGACGCGGCCGATGCCGGGCTTGCCGGGCGGGTGGAGGTGCATCTCGACGGCGGGGAGTGCTGGGCCCTCGACGCGCTTGGGCTCGGTCTGGGCAACATCTGGACCGGTGTCGGGCATGTGGGGCGTGTTCCTATCGGGGCCTGCGGTTGGGGTTAGCCGTCGCCGAGTTGCGTGATGACGCCCAACGCTTGGAGGCCGATGGGCTGGATTCGGAGCATGAGAGAGTTCATCGCGATGCGTGGGTCGTCGTAGTTGCCGGCCTCAACGGCGGCACGCTCTTCGTTGACGATCGCTGTGATCTGGCCAAGAAAAGGGCTGATCTGGAGGACCTGATCAACCGGGATCTCGGCGACGAAGCCCGACACGTCGGCCTTCCATTCGCCGGCGTCGTTGATGAGGGGCATCGTGAAGTCGGCCTGGCCCATGCCCATCTGGCCGAGGGGGATGGTCATGGTGCCGATGTCGCCCTCGGCGGTGATGGCGAGGTCGTTTGCGTTGAAGTTCTGGAGTGCGGCGAGGTCGAGCCCGGCGCTTGCTGCGGCTGCGGCGTCGTCCTGGGCGGTGAACTCGGCGGTGGTCATGCCGAAGCGATCGGCGAAGGCGGCGTCGTAGGCGACGTTGGCGGCGAGGACGGTGTTGAGGTCGGCGATCATCGCGTCGAGGCGCGGGTCGCCGGTGTAGACGAGCGTGTTGAGGTCGACGGGCTGGGCGTTGGTGGCGGCGTCGATGACCCGCTGGATCTTGGCGCGGATGGCGTCGGCGTCGGAGCCGAAGTTGTTGCCCGCGGGTTCACCCGCGAACGCGTTCGGATCGACGGCGGGCGTGATGGGCTGGCCGAGGGCGTTGACGTCCATCTCGGCGCCGCGGGTGCCCTCGGCGAGCATGGCGAGTGCGTTCTGGATGCGCTCGATGGCGGCGGCGTCGTCGCCGCGTGCGCCGGTGCCGCTGTAGGCGTCGCTGGCTGCGCTGTAGGCGTCGCCAGCGGCGGCGAGTGCGGCGGCCTCGGCCTCGCGGGCCTGGGCGGCGCGCTGGGCGTAGTCGCTGCGCTGGTAAAGGGCGGGCTCTACGCTCGCGGCGTCCTCGTA
>CAYQAD010000196.1:0-2265 GCA_964415125.1 uncultured Phycisphaeraceae bacterium
GGTCTCGGGGTCGAGCGCTTCGAAGCCCGGCAGGGCGCCGCCGAGCCAGAGGATGGTGACGACCCAGACGTTGAGCAGGAAGCCGACGATGACGACGCGGTTGGCGCGGGCTCGGCCGAAGAGTTCGGAGATGAAGTCGGTGCAGAGGAAGGTGATGGGGTACGGGAGGACGCCGACGGCGACGGCGAAGACGACGGCGGCGGTGTCGGGGTTGCCGTCGAAGTCGATCTCGAAGAGCTTGATGAAGCGCGTGATGCCCAGGATGTTGAGCATGGTGAGCGAGCCGAGGAAGAGGCCTGCGAGAACGAGGAAGACCCACTCGCGGCGTTTGTGGAGCACGGCCTCGCTGAGGGCGGGCAGGCCCGGGTAGGTGTGCTGCTGGCTTGGCAGGGGCTCGTGGGCGTGGGCGGGCTTTGGAGCGGGCGTTTGGGACATGTGCTGTGATGCTACCGGCGCGGGGGGGATTGCTTTTGTACCATTGCCCCATGAGCGCGAACGCTGCGACCGAGACGCCGATCGATGAGACTGCTCCCGAATCCGCCGAGGCTGGCGAGCACGCGGGGGATGGCGGCGTGGTGGAGTTGGGCGCCGAGGCGATCGACTCGGCGACGGAGGCGTTGTTGATCGCATCGGACAGGCCGTTGCCGCCGGCGCGGATCGCCGAGGCGATCGGGATTGGCGGCGAGGGCGGTTCGGCGGCGATCGCCGAGGCGTTCGAGCGGTTGAACGCCGAGTATGAAAAGAGCGGGCGGGCGTTCCGCATCGAGCGTGTGGCGGGGGGGCTTCGGCTGATGACGCTGCCCGAGCACGCGGGGGTGCTCGCGAAGCTCAAGGGTGTTCGTCAGGCGGGGCGGCTGAGCAAGCCGGCGATCGAGACGCTCGCGATCGTGGCGTACAAGCAGCCGATCACGCGGGCGAAGCTCGAGGCGATCCGCGGCGTGTCGTGCGGCGAGGTGCTCAAGAGCCTGATCGAGCGGCGGCTGGTGACGATCACGGGGCGGGCTGAGGAGCTCGGGCGACCGATGCTGTATGGCACGACGAAGCAGTTTCTTGAGGCGTTTGGGCTCGCGTCGACGCGGGACTTGCCGACGGTCGCGGAGCTGAGCGTGCAGATGCAGGCGCCGGCGGTCGGCGAGGGCGATGGCGCCTCGGTCGAAGGCGTTCCGAGCGAAGACTTGTCGGGCCATGGGGACGCGGCGGGCGAGCAGGACTCGGCCGGGGCGTGATGCGGGTTGGTGATGGTGCGGCGGCGGCGGGCTTGGCAACCGGTTGGCGTGTTGCGGCGAAGGGGCGGGTGTGACGACTTGGCCTCGCGTATCCCGTCGCAGCCAGCGGCTGCACCCTCCCGCGCTGCTGTTCATCGTGACGAGTGTGTTTGTTGCGATCGGCGCGATCAACGGGCAGAACAATGTGCTGTTCTGGGTGTTCGGCGTGGCGATCGCGGCGATTCTGGTCTCTGGCGTGGCGGGCGGGCAGGCGCTGATGGGCCTGGTCGCGCGGCGTGAGCGGACGCGGACGCTTCGGGCGGGCGAGGCGACGCCGTGGGCGTTCTTGCTCGAGAACCGATCGCGCTGGGCGCCGGCGATGGCGATCCGCGTGACGGAGATGGCCGGTTTTTCGGATGGCGAGTTTGCGCCGGGCGTGGCGCACAGCGTGCCGACGCGTGGGCGGGCGCGGGGCCATGCGCGCGGGCCGACGCGGGTCGAGGCGTGGATCAGGCCGAGCCGGCGTGGCGTGCGAACGCTCGTGGGTGTTCGGCTGAGCACGTCGTTTCCCTTTGGGCTTTCGCGGCGGGTGATCGAGTTTGATCAGCCGGGCGAGGTCCTCGTGCTGCCGCGGCGTGTGGCGTTGCCCGAGGGGCTCGCGGATCGCGTGATGTCGCGGGCGCAGGTCGGGGAGAGTCGGCCAAGGGGGTCTGGGTTCGGCGATGACGTGTACGGCGTGCGCGAGTACGTGCCGGGCGACAGCCCGCGGACGATCGCGTGGCACGCCAGCGCGCGCACGGATCAGCTCCGCGTGCGGCAGTTCGGCGAGACGGTGACGCGGCGGGTTTGGATCGCCGTCGCGCCGCCCGAGGACCTGGGCGAGCGGGACCGGGTCGTGGACCTGGCGGCGACGCTGATCGAGGACCTTTGCAGGCGCGGCGTGGCGGCGGGGCTCGCGATCGCGGGGCACGGGGGTGTGCTTGCGCCGGCGGCGGGTGAGCGGCATGTGCGCGCGGCGATGGAACTGCTCGCGCGGTTCGACGCCGAGCTCGATGCCGAG
>CAYQAD010000196.1:2365-5000 GCA_964415125.1 uncultured Phycisphaeraceae bacterium
CGATGCCGAGTTGGACGCCAACGGCGGACGCAACACGGCGCGGGGGCCGGGCCTCGGTGATGCGGTTGTGCGTGTGGGGCCCGCGGCGTGCGGCTCGCCCGATTGGCCGGCGCCGGTGGCGTCGGTTGGGAGTGGGGATGTCTCGGGTGAGAAGGCGGGCGGCGGGGAGGTGGCGGCGTGATGACGCGTCGGCTGATCTCGGTGCTTTCGGTGCTTGCGATTCTGGCGTATAGCGTCGCGTCGCCGCGTTGGGATCTGGCGGCTCTGTCGCTGGCGATCGGCGTGGTGGCGCTGCTCGTGCGGAAGGGACGGGAGGACGCGGTGCTGCCGCGGCCCTTGATCAACCTGGCGCTGGGCGGCGTGCTCATCGCGGCGCTGGCGCAGGCGTTTGACGAGGGGTTGGATGTTGATGCGTTCTGTGTGTTTCTGTCGCTGCTCGTCTTGGTGAAGCTCTTCGATACGGCTCGGCCGAGGGACGATGCGCAGCTGATCACGCTCGGGGTGTTTCTCGCGATCGGTGCGATCCTGACGAGCAATCGCTTGGCGGTGGCGATGGTGCTGGTGGTGTTTTATGTGTTGCTCGTGGCGGCGGTGATCCGGCACCAGATCCGTGCGGTGGAGTTTGCGGCGGGGGCGGCGCGGCGTGCGATCGGCGTCGAGCGGCGGCCGCCGGCGGTGTCGACGCGGCCGATCATCCGGTTTGGGCTTGCGTCGGGGGTCTTTGGCGCGATTGTGGGTGTGGTGGTGTTCGTGGCGCTGCCGCGTGAGCTTGGCGACCGGGTGTTCGGCGACTTCCGCAACGCGTCGCTCGGGTCGGTGACGGGATTCTCGGATCGCGTGCAGCTTGGGGTCGAGGGGCTGATCAGCGAGTCGCCCGAGATCGTGCTGGACATGACGGTGCGGGACCAGTCGGGCGCGGTAGTCGGGAGCAACGGGCAGACGCACTACCTGCGCGGCGCGGTGCTGAGCGAGTACGAGCGCGGCGCGTGGGTGCGGGCGGACGGGCCGGCGGTCGACGCGTTTCGCGTGGGCGGCAATCGCGGGTACACGCTGGGCGACCCGCGGACGGCGACGATCGAGCAGGAGATCACGATCCGGAGCGCGCCGCGGGGTGAGAGCTATCTGTTCACGGTGTGGCAGCCGGTGGAGATGACGCTTGGGCAGACCAGCGAGATCATCCGCAGCCGGGGCGACGACATCGTGCTGCGGCGGAGCGGCCGGCCCGGGCGGTTTTTGTACACGGTGCGTTCGCAGGAGACGCCGGTGTTGCCGATCGGGGCCGAGCCGCGCGAGACGGTCGAGGTGCGTTTCGATGCGCCGGAGATCGAGGCGCGTGCGCGGGAGATCGTTGGCGATTGGCGGGATGCGATGCCCGAGGGCGGGTGGGACCCGGCGGTGGTCGAGCAGGCGGCGCAGCGGATCGAGGCGTCGTTTCTGACGTTCGCGTACACGCTGAGCCCGGGGGCGCCGCCTCGGGGGATGGACCCGATCGAGTGGTTTGTCTTTGAGAGCCAGTCGGGGCACTGCGAGTACTTCGCCTCGGCGATGGTGGCGATGTGCCGATCGGTGGGGATCAACGCGCGGGTCGTGACGGGGTATGTCGCGACGGAGTTCAACGAGACGAGCCGGCATTACGTGGTGCGTGAGTCGAACGCGCACGCGTGGGTGGAGGTGGAGACGTCGCTGGGTCTTTGGCGGACCTTTGACCCGACGCCGCCGGCGGACCTGGCGCGGGTGCACCAGGTGTCCGAGTCGCTGGTGGCGCGGACGGGGCGGCTGATCGACGCGATCGAGTACCTGTGGATCCGTGCGGTGGTGGCGTTCGACGAGGACTCGCGGCAGGGGCTGCTCGGCGGGCTTGCGCCGTCGGCGCGGCGTGTCGAGACGCGGCTCTCGCAGACGGGCGAGGCGCTCGTGCGCGACGGGCGATCGATCATGGCGCGGGCGGCGCTGGTGGGCGTGGTGACGTTTGTCGCGACGCTGGGCTTGGGCTGGGCGGTGCTGCTGGGGTGGCGTCGGTTGCGTCGCGGGTGGGGCGGACGCGAGGGCGAGCTGCCTGCGTACTACGTGGAGCTGTTGAAACGGTGGCGGCGGGATGGCATTCCCAAGCCGACGTCGCGGACGCCGGGCGAGCACGCGCGGATCGCGCTCACGCCGGGCGGGGTGAGGCTGGTCGAGTTGTTGTACCGGGATCGCTTCGGCGGCGGGTTGAGCGATGCGGAGCGCGACGAGGCGGCGACGCTTGCGCGCGGGCTCCGACCCGCGGGTGGGTCCGAGAAGGCGTGAGGCGCGGCTGGTCGCGGCGGGTGGTTTCGGTGGGGCGCGGGGTGCTTGGGTCCGGTAGTGCGTGAGCGCGGCGATTGGGCGGCGCTGCGGCAAACCCGGGGATCGGCGTGGTCGATAGAGCGGATCGCGGTCGGCGTTTGGCGTGATCGCGAGCTGCGCTGTCGCCGTTGTCTGCGGTTGGATGGCGCGAGCAACGCAAGGAGCTTGGCGTGCCCGCGAACCGATCGAGAACAGAGCGTTGGCGTGAGTCGTTGGACCAGATCCGCATGCGCGGGGGTGGCATCGAGATCGCGCCCGTGGGGCCGGATGCGGGCCTGGGCGACGCGGTCGATCTGGTGTGCCGGGTGCG
>CAYQAD010000197.1:0-501 GCA_964415125.1 uncultured Phycisphaeraceae bacterium
CGCCCATGAGGTTGAAGACGCGCCCGAGCACCTGCTCGCCCACGGGCACCGTCACCGGGCCGCCCGTGTCCACGCACGTCAGCCCGCGACGGGCACCATCGGTCGAGCCCAGCGCGACGCAGCGGACCTTGCCGCCACCAAGGTGCTGCTGCACCTCGCCGGTCAGCCGCTTGGTCTCGCCATCGTCGGTCCACTCCACGGAAACCGCGTTGTAGATATCCGGAAGGTTGCTCTCCGGGAACTGGGCGTCGAAGGTCGAACCGATGACCTGAGAGATCGTTCCCTGCGTGCCTTGGGCCATGGAAGGGCTCCTAATCGCGTGTCGTGCGGATGGGCTGAAGCGGCCGCCGCCCGGGCCCTTGCCAGGGCCCGTTCAGCGGGACAGAAGAGTAGGTCCCACCCTCACCACAAGCCACCTCCCAGCACCCCATCCAGGCACGCTCTCAACGCCCGCCGCCAGCCCCCGCCCCTCCGCCCAGGCCATCGTCCGCCGCGCCATGG
>CAYQAD010000197.1:511-4956 GCA_964415125.1 uncultured Phycisphaeraceae bacterium
TCCCAGCACCCCATCGAAGCACCCCATCCACGCACTCCATCCGGGCACCCTCTCCGTGCCGTCCACTGGTCGCTACTCCGCCACCGCACGCAGCCGATCCGCCAGCACCCCCGCCTCACGCCGACCCATCCGCACCGTCGCCAGCACGCCCGCCCCATCCCCCAGCCGAAGCACCACCCCGCCGCCCTCGCCCACAGCACCAACCACCTCAAACCCAAGCCCCTCATCCACCACGACCGACCGCGCCTCGCCAAGCGTCCGCCCCCGCAAGTCGAACTCGACCGCAAGCCCCGCGACCGCCCGCGCCTCCGCCGCCACCGGTCCAGCCGCCGCCCGCGCCGCCTCCACCCGTGCCGCGAGCTCCAGCGCGTCAGCCACGTCCATGTGCACCATCACCGACCACATCGACCGAAGCGAGTCCCGCAGAATCAGCGTCGGCCGATCCTCAACGACAACCTCGCCATCCTCCCCCCGCCCCCGATACGACGCCATCGCATCCCACGCCAGGCCATCATCAACCCTCACCAGCCCATCCCCGTCCTCATCCGGATAGCGCAGCAGGAACACCCCGCCCTTCATCGGCTCCGCCGGCCGCGGCGCCACCACCCGCGCAAGCGCCCGCTCCATCCCATCCGCATCGTGCGCCTCATTGGTCAGCACCACGATCGTCACCCCCGCCCCATCCGCCGCCTGCGGCCCCGCTTGTGGATAGTGCCACGCCGCCGACCGATACCCACCCGTCGCCCCCCCATGCCCAAACCGCACGACCTCACCCGCATCATCGACCTCGACATACCACCCAAGCCCATACCCGCCCTTGCCGGGCGTGAGCATGGCGCCGCGCGTTGCACCAAGCGCTCCCGACTCGATCCACCGAACCAGCCACTCGCCCGTGGTCACCACACCCGTCGCGCCGCGCTGCCCCCAGTTCCACGGATATGCAAACGTGTCGGTCGTCGTTCCGCGCTGTGAAATACGAGCGGTCACACGCCCGCCGTGCACCTGGCCATCGCCAACAAACCCGATCATCGCTTCGAACCGTGGGAGTCCGTCAATCCCGTTCGGGTACAAGAACGGCCCAAACAAGATCACCCGCTCCCGCACCACCTCCTCAAACGCCTCGCCCCCAACCTCCTCAATCACCGCCGCGACCAGAAAGTACCCAACGTTCGAGTACACAAACGCCCCGCCATCGTCCGGCCCCATCGCCCGCGCAACCGCATCCAGCAGCCCATCCCGCGTCTCAAGGTCAGCCCCGCGAAAGTCCACCCGCAGCGACCCCACGCCGCCCACATGCCCGAGCAGCTCCCGCGTCGTCGCACGCCCCGCGCGCCCAAGGTCGCGCCCAAGCACCTCCGACACCGGCGCATCCAAATCGAGCAAGCCTTCCTCCGCGAGCGACAGCGCCGCCGCCGCCGTGAACGACTTCGCGATCGAGCCAATATCAAACAGGCTCTCCCTCGGCGACACCCGATCGAGCTCGCGCGTGGCATACCCGTACCCGCGCTCGAGCACGATCTCATCGCCCACCTTCACAATCACCACACCCCAGAACTGCCCAAGCGTCCGACGATCCACGACCGCCGCGAGCCGATCCTCGAGCGTCAGCGCCTCGCCCGCCCCCGCATCAGCCGCCGCATCAACTCGGGCACCAGCACGCACACCGCAGACCACCCCGCAGATCGCCAGACCCACCACAGCCGCCAACAGCAGATTTCTCATGATCGAGAATCTACTCCCGCCCCCGCACCGGGTTCTGTAACGGCGCTCGGCCCAGCGTCCGTCCCCCGCTAGGCTGCACGCCGCTGCGCCTTCAACCGAGCGCACCGACCAAGCAGAGAGGACCACCCAACATGCCTGCTCCCGCCACCCCCGCCGCGCTCGCGGCCGCCATCGCATTCGCGCTCACCGCCGCCATCACCACCACACTCGCCGGCCCACTCACACCACCCCCCGGCCCACCCTTCCCAACCAACACCACACTCCAGCAGATCGAGCCCCGCACCGACATCGCGACACTCCCCACCGGTGCCACCTCCCTCTACCGCATCACCCAGCCCGGCTCCTACTACCTCTCCTCCAACATCGCCTATGGCATCGCCGGGCACGCCATCATCGACATCGACGCCGACGACGTCACCATCGACCTCCAAGGCTTCCAACTCGACGGCCTCGGCGCCTCCGACAGCGCCCTCCGCTTCATCGGCGTCGCTCCCGAAGCCGTCACCATCACCAACGGCTCACTGCAACGCTTCGCCGGCGCCGCCATCGACGGCACCACCAGCCGAAACACCACCGTCAGCAACATCTCCGTCCGCAGCTCCGGCATCGCGTTCCTCTTCCCCAATGGGCCCACCAACCTCACCGACTGCCACGCCTACAACTGCGGCGAGCTGGTCAACTTCTTCGCCGCCTACGTCGTCTTCAACGGCGGCACACTCACCCGCTGCATCGCAGAAGCCGGCCCCGCCGCAGGCTTCGACCTCAGCTGGGTCACCGTCCGCGACTGCCTCGCGCTCGACAACGACGGCCAAGGCTTCCAGGGCCAGAGCGTCACCGCAGCCAACTGCATCGCCGCACGCAACTCCACCGGCTTCGGCCTCGGCAACAACGCAACACTCCAAGGCTGCGTCGCCTTCAACAACGACAACGACGGCTTCGCGTCGGGCGCCGCCTACCACGCCTGCGTCGCCCAGAGCAACGGCGACGACGGCTTCGTCATCACCCAGGGCGGCACCGCCACCGCCTGCCGCGCCTACTTCAACAGCGGCGACGGCTTCGAGGGCCGATTCGCCACGATCAACAACTGCAGCGCCGAGCAAAACACCGGCCGAGGCTTCAACGCCGGCACCGGATCGCTCGTCGCCACCGACTCCTACGCCCTCGCAAACCGAGGCGGCGGCTTCGCCGCAGGCCAGCACAGCACATTCACCAACTGCCACGTCTTCGGCTCATCGTCGCCGACCGCCACCGGCATCAGCGCCGCCGACTCATCAACCGCCATCGGCTGCTCCGTCCAGGACACCTCCACCGGAAGCGCCTTCGCCTTTGGCGACCACGCCACCATCACACGCTGCCGCGTCGGCGCATCCGCGGGCTCCGGCATCGTCGTCGGCCGAAGCTCGATCGTCGAGGCCTGCAACGTCGATGCCGTCGCAAACAGCGGCATCGTCCTCGGCGCCTACTCCCGCGTTACCGGCTGCGTCGTCACCCAGGCGGGCGCAACCGGCATCAACGCCTCGAGCCACGCCGTCATGACCGACTGCGTCGTCGACGGCTCCGGCGGCGCCGGCATCGACGCCGACGCCAACTCCGTCCTCACCCGCTGCATCTCCGAGAACAACACCACCATCGGCATCGACATCGACACCAACTCCGTCGCAACCCACTGCCTCGCCGCGACCAACGGCACGTCTGGATTCATCGGCGCAACGAACACGTCCTTCATCAACTGCACCGCCGCCTCCAACACCGACGACGGCTTCACCGTCGGCGTCGCCGCGGTCATCCGCGACTGCACCGCCCGCGCCAACGGCCTCGCCAACTACCGCATCGCCAACGACTGCCGCATCACCGGCTGCCACGCCGACGCGGGCCAATTCGGCATCGCCAGCGCCTCCAACGACAACACCATCGACTCCAACTCCATCATCGACCCCGCCGTCGCCGGCATCTCGCTCCTCGCCAGCGGAAACATCATCACACGCAACACCGTCGCCGGCACCGCACTCCCCTACGACATCGCCCCCGGCAACGACCTCGGCACCGTCCAGACCTCCCCCGTCGGTGCCGGCGCCTGGGACAACTTCACCTACTAGCCGGCCCCGCACGCGCACCCCGCCCCCCGACACGCCCTTGCCCTCGGCATGGCCCCGAGGGCAAGCCGCGCGCTTCGCGCCCCTTTACCATCCCCACATGACCACCACCGTCCACGAACTCCACTTCGACGGCCTCGTCGGCCCCACACACAACTACGCCGGCCTCTCCCCCGGCAACCTCCTCTCCGCCGCCCACGCCGACTCCGCCTCATCGCCAAAGCGCGCCGCACTCCAGGGCCTCGCCAAGATGCGCCGCGTCCGCGACATGGGCATCCCCCAGGCCGTCCTCCCGCCGCAATCCCGCCCCGACCTCCGCGCCCTCACGCAACTCGGCTTCACCTCCATCGCCCACGCCGCCGCCGAAGCCCCCGAGCTCCTCGCCGCCGTCTACTCCGCCTCCTGCATGTGGACCGCCAACGCCGCGACCATCTGCCCCTCGATCGACGCGGCCGACAACCGCCTGCACATCACCCCCGCCAACCTCACCACGCTCTACCACCGCTGCATCGAGCCCGCCTTCGCCAAACGCTTCTTCGACGCGGTCTTCGCCGACTCAAGCCACTTCGCCGTCCACGACCCCCTCCCCCCAGCCCAGGCATTCTCCGACGAGGGCGCCGCCAACCACAC
>CAYQAD010000198.1:0-2821 GCA_964415125.1 uncultured Phycisphaeraceae bacterium
CTGCGCGTCGCGGGCGTCGACATGCTCGAGGGCGAGGACGGGCCGCAGATCATGGAAGTGAATTCCTCGCCCGGCCTTGAGGGCATCGAGGGCGCCACGGGGCTCGATATCGCCGGCGCGATCATCGACTACATCGCCAACCAGGTCGACTTCCCCGAGATCGACATCCGCCAGCGCCTCACTGTCACACGCGGCTACGGCGTCGCGGATCTGGTCATCCCCGAGGGCTCGGAGATGGTCGGCAAGACGATCGCCGAGTCCGGCCTGCGCGACCGCGACATCGGCGTGCTCAACCTGCACCGGGGCACGAGCGTGATCTCAAATCCCAAGGGCTCGCGCGTGATCGAGGCGGGCGACAAGCTGCTCTGCTACGGCAAGCTCGAGGAGATGCGCGGCATGATCCCGGCGAAACAACGCAAGAGGCGTAAGGTCAAACCCAAGAAGCTCGACCCGGCCCTGCTTGCCGATCTGGAGGACGCATGACCCCCGCCGGCGGGAACGCCCAGACCCCGAGCACGCAAGACTGGTTCGGCACGAGCGTCGCGCCCGGTGCGCACGCGGCGTGCGAGTTCGTGCTCAGCGAGAGCTACTCGGGGGCGGACGTGGTCGTGCCCGTGTTCGTGTGGCGGGGCGTGGGCGAGGGGCCGACGGTCTTCGTGACGGCCGCGGTCCACGGCGACGAGATCAACGGCACCGGCACCATCCGACACATCATCCGCGAGCGCCCCTTCGAGCTCAGCGCCGGCACGCTCGTGCTGGTGCCGGTGGTGAACATCCTGGGCTTCGAGCGCCACACGCGGTACCTGCCCGACCGGCGTGATCTGAACCGCTCCTTCCCGGGCATCGCCAAGGGCAGCGGCGCGTCGCGCATCGCCTGGAACTTCTTCGACGCGATCGTGAAGCGCTGCGACTTCGGCATCGACCTGCACACGGCCGCGGTCCGCCGGACCAACTTTCCCAACGTGCGCGCCGACCTCTCGATCGAGCCCCTGGCGGCGCTCGCCCGCGCCTTCGGCGCCGAGCTCACGGTCGACGGAAAGGGCCCGACCGGCTCGCTGCGCGCCGCGGCGACCAAGGCGGGCTGCCCGACGCTGATTCTGGAGGCCGGCGAGGTCTGGAAGGTCGAGCCCGGGTATGTCGAGTACGCCACCCGCGGCATCACGAACTGCCTGAGATACCTCGGCATGGTCGAGGGCGAGCCGGAGGAGCCGGCCTATCGCTTGGAGACCGACGCGTCGAGCTGGGTCCGCGCCGAGCACGGCGGCTTCCTCGAGTTCCACGTCGGCCCGGGCGACATCGTCGAAGAACACGAGCCCATCGCGACCAACACCGACCTCACCGGCGAGTCGCAGAACACCATCACCGCCCCGCGCACCGGCGTGGTGCTGGGCATGACGACGATCCCCTCGGTGTCGCCGGGCGACCCGGTCTGCCACTTGGCGTACCCGAAGAAGGGCACGCTGCGGAAGATCGAGCGGGCGGTCGATCGGTTGCCGGCCGAGTCGCTGCACGAGCGAATGCGGGACGATCTGTCGCGCACGATGCACAAGACGGAGGCCGAGGATCTGGAATGACAACACCACACTGACCTTCGCAGAAGGTCGGTGTTCGTCGGAGTGCGTGTGAATGCGAACGCCACTGACCTGCTCCTCAGGTCAGTGGCACGAGAGACGTCTGGCGGCCGGAACGTTACTGGTTGAAGTATTCCAGATTGATCTGGACGTACTTGTTCCACTCTTCGGGGAGGTCTTCCTCGGGGAAGATCGCCTTGACGGGGCACTCCTCGACGCACAGGCCGCAGTCGATGCAGGTGTCCGGGTCGATGAAGAGCTGGTCGGCCGTCTCGTACTCGGGGGCGTCCTTGGTCGGGTGGATGCAGTCGACGGGGCAGACGTCGACGCAGGAGGTGTCCTTGGTCCCGATGCAGGGCTCGGCGATGATGTGGGGCATGGTCGCGGTCCTCGTGTACGAATCCGACGCATCCTATCGGCGTGTCAGCCCTCGGGCGTTGAGCCGGCGGGCGCGTCTTGGTTCGCGTCGGCCCGCATGAACAGCACCTCGCCCTTGCGGACCGATTGGCCCGCTTTCAATCCGTGGGGGCCGCCCCACGCCGCGAGCTCCGCGAGCGGCGCCTTGAAGCCCGAGCCGGGATCGGCCGGGTCATTCAAGTGGTCGCAGTCCCAGTTGCGCCACAGCTCGGCCATCTTGCCCGGCATCGCGGGGGCGAGCAGGAGTGAGGCGATGCGCAGCGCCTCGGCGCACGAGTAGAGGATCGTCGCGAGGGCCGTCTCGCCGTGCTCGTGCTCGTCGAGCTTCTTGGCGAGCGTGAAGGGGGCGGTGTAGCTGATGAAGTCGTCGACACGCTTCACGATCGCGATGCCGCAGCGGACCGCCTCGTCGAGCTCGCACGCGCCGATGTGCGCCGTCGCCTTGGCGACCGCATCGCGGGTCTCGGTCGCAAAGTCGAACGTGCGCGACGGGTCATCAACGGGCTTGCCCGCGGCCTCGCGCGCGGCCAGCGCGATGCCCAGGGCTTTTCCGCCCGGCAACCCGAACTCGCCGTTGCAGGTCTTGGGCAGCGTGCCGGCAAAGTACTTCTCGACCATGTTGCCCACGCGGCTGGTCGCGTTGCCGATGCCGTTGGCGAGGTCCGCGTTGTAGACCTCGACGAAGCGGGCGTAGGCAAAGTCCGCGTCGGTCGCGCCCAGCGGCCCCTGCGTCGCGAGGTACCAGCGCACCGCGTCGAGCGAGTACCGCTCGGCGTACGCCCGAAGCGTGTCGATCTCGATGAAGTTGCCCAAACTCTTGGACATCTTCCGCC
>CAYQAD010000198.1:2831-4953 GCA_964415125.1 uncultured Phycisphaeraceae bacterium
GGGCGGGCGCTCGCCGAGCGCGCGGAGCATCGCCGGCCAGATCACCGCGTGGAACCACAAAATGTCCTTGGCCATGAAGTGCGTGATGGGGGCCGCGCCGTGGCCTTCGGCAGGCCAGAAGTCGCGACGCTCGTCGGTGTCGACGACCGTGAGGTAGTTGCACAGTGCCTCGATCCAGACGTAGATGCGGTGCGCCTCGTCGCCCGGCATCGTGATGCCCCAGTCCGCGTCGCCCTCCTTCACGCGGCGTGAGACCGGCACGTCGTTGAGCCCTTGCCTGATGCGCCCGAGCACCTCGTTCTTGCGCTGCTCCGGAAGCACGCGGATCCGGCCGCCCTCGATCTGGCTCTGCAGCCAATCGGCGTGCTGGCTGAGCTTGAAGAAGTAGTTCTGCTCGGTCCGCTTCTCGAGCGGTTTGCCCGTGACGGGGCTCTTGAAGTCGTGCTCGGCCGCGACGTTCTCGGGCACGTACTCCTCCTGCGAGGGGTCGAACCAGCCCTCGTAGTCGCCCAGCACGATCTCGCCCGCGTCCATCAGCCGCTGGATGTACGCCGAGGCTTTGTCTTTGTGGCGGTCCTCGGTCGTGCGCACGAAGTCGTCGTGCGAGAAGCCCATGAAGTCGAACGCGTCGCGGAAGCGGGTCGCGTTGCGCGTGGCCCACTCCATGGGCGTCATGCCGTGCTCGGCCGCGGCCTTGGCGACCTTCTCGGCGTGCTCGTCGGTGCCCGTCAGGAAGAAGACCTCGTCCCCGATGAGCCGGTGCGCCCGTGCCGCGACGTCGGCGACGAGCGTCGTGTAGCCGTGCCCGATGTGGGGGCGGTCGTTGACGTAGTAGATCGGCGTGGTGATGTAGCGGCGGTCCATGGCCCTGAGTCTAGGAGAGCCCGAAACGCGCCCCGGGCGATCGCGAAGCGGGCTCGCTCCCGTCTCCCGCCGGTCACGACCACCGGGCATGGGGGCGGCGGCCGTCGCGTGGGGGTCGGCTATGCTCGCGGACCGATGGGCCCCGAGGAGTATCAACGCCGAGCGATGGAGCACCTCGAGGCGGTGTACCGCCTCGCGTACCACCTCACCCGCCGCGCGGATGATGCCGAGGACCTCGTGCAGGAGACCTACCTGCGGGCCCTCAAGCCCTCGGCCGTCGCCCGCTTCGACGAGACCCGCGAGGACAACTCGGGCATGCGCTCCTGGCTGATGGCGATCTGCCACAACGCCTTCTACACCAGCCTGCGCAAGAAGGCCCGGGCCCACGCGACGACCGACACCTTCCACGACGCATCGGATACCGAGCCCGTGCCGGGCGAGGGCTGCCCGACGTGGTCGCTCGCCGGGCTCGACTGGGAGCAGGTCGATGGCTCGCTCAAGCGGGCGATCGACGAGCTCAAGCCCGAGTTCCGGGCCGTGCTGCTGCTCTGGGGCGTCGAGGGGCTCAAGTACCGCGAGATCGCGACGATTCTCGAGGTGCCCATCGGCACCGTGATGAGCCGCCTGCACCGGGCCCGGGCGCTGGTCTGCGAGGCCCTGGCGGCCGATCCGGAGGCCCAGTCGGCCTTCGGGCTCGAGCCGGGCACGTCCGATCACGCGGCTCCCTCGAAAAATCCATCCACCAAACCCACGCCGACCCACGAATAATCCCCGCCGATCGGGTGTTGAAACATCCGTTCAGACGGACTCCGGACCATGACCACTCCACGCGACCAATTCGACGAGCACCTGCCCGCCCCGCGGAGCGAGGCCGAGCGTGTGCGCCGGGCCGCCGATGGCGAGCTGGACGGGCACGGTCTTGAGGGCGACCCGCGCGTCGCGGCCGAGCACTCGCTGCGCTCGGCGGTGGGTCGCGTCATGTCCGACGTGCCGGTGCCCGCGGGCCTTGCCGATCGCGTCTCGGCCGCGATCGAGCGAGAGACGCTCGCGGCCCAGCCGGCCGACGCCAGCCCCGCCGTGATCGTCCGCCGCGATCGCTCGTTCTGGACGGGCCCGAAGCTCGCGGGGCTCGTGGCAGTTGCCGCGGCCGTGATTTTGTCGCTCTCGGCGGTGGTGCTGCTCCAGCGTGACTCGACCGCGGGGATGCCCGCCGCGGCGGTGCGGTTCGCCTCGCGCGAGCACAACCGCTGCTCGAACA
>CAYQAD010000199.1:0-4865 GCA_964415125.1 uncultured Phycisphaeraceae bacterium
GAACGCGAGCGACGACTTGATGTTCTCGACCGTCTTCACGCCCATCCGCGGCAGCTCCGCGAGCGACCCATCGTCGATCGCCGCCTTCAGCCCCGCGATGTCGACGATGCCGAGGTCGTCCCACATGAGCTTCACCGTCTTGGGCCCGAGCCCCGGCACCTCAAGCACATCGAGCAGCCCGGCCGGCACTCTGTCGAGCAGCTCGTCGTGGTCGGCGATCTCGCCCGTGTCGCGGAGCTCGGCGATCCGCTCGGCCATGCCCTTGCCGATGCCGTCGATCGCCTTGAGTTCATCGGCGTCGAGCGTCGAGAGATCCCGCGTCTGATCGCGCACGACCCGCGCCGCCTTGGCGTGCGCGTTCACGCGGAAGCGGTTCTCGCCCAGCAGCTCCAGCATCGCCGCCATCTGTTCCAGACGCGACGCAAGATCGGTGTTGAATGCCATGCCCCGATCGTACGGGCCCGCCCGCACGCTGCGCGTCGCGGTACGCCGCCGCTGTCAGTCGCCGTCCGAATCGACGAACTCATCGAGGATCTGTGCCTCGACCGCGCTGACCACCGCCTCGCGCTCCGCATCGGGCACGAGCAGCAGCGCCGCCAGCCAACGCCGCGCAAGCTCCGGACCCGCGGGCTTCAGCAGCTCACTGAGCATCCGGACGTGGTCGTTTGGCGACAGCCCGCCCGATGCGGCTGGCCTTGACTTCGATTCTGGGCTCGCCGACTTCGGGCTGGTCGCCATCGGGCTGGTCGTCGCGGTCTTTGGGCTCGGTGCTTTGGCCATGGGCGTTGGTCTGCTCGGTCGGGCGATCGCCCTCGGTCGAAGGTGTGCTCGCCGCAGAACGCGGCCTCCTGGACGTGGCGCGAAGTCGCGTCTCGAGCGTCTGCACAAACACCTCGATCCGATCCACCCGCTCAACGAGCCGCTCCATCGTACCGCTCATCGCGGTGAGCAACTCCCCCGGGTCGGCCGAGCGCAACGCCGCGATCTTCACGTCCTCCCGCCGCATCGGACCACGCCCGAGCAAGAGCCAGTCGCCGTTGATCCCGAGCCCCTCGCACAACGCGCTGAGAAACTCAACCGTCGGCGGCTGGCCCTGCATGTACCGCCGCACGCTCTCGGCGTGCGTGCCCGTCAGATCGCTCAGGTGCTTGTACGTCCGGCCCTCCGTCGCGACCGCGAGCCGGTCGTGCAGGCCATCCTGTGTCGCAATCACAGCCATTGCGCCATGCTAACAAAGCCCGTGCCGCCGTGTAACCTTGCAAAGACCCGCCCAGGCGCGGGATTACCCCACGTCCACGATCCCCAGTGCCTCGCCATACAGCTTCAGCAGCCGCCGGCGCAGCGTCTGCTCCTCGGCCGCGCCCAGGTTCGGCGATCGCTCGATCCACGCCCCCGCGTCCCGCCGCGCCATCCGCAGCAGCTCCCGGTCGCGCACCAGGTCCGCGATCCGCAACGGCGGCAAGCCCGACTGCCGAGTTCCAAACAGCTCGCCGGGCCCGCGCAGCTCCATGTCGCGCTCGGCAAGCACAAACCCGTCGCCCGTCTCGGCCATCGCCGCCAGCCGCATCTTCGACTCCTCGCTCTCGGCCCGCCCGATCAGCACGCACACGCTCTTGCCCGACCCGCGCCCCACGCGCCCGCGCAACTGGTGCAGCTGCGCAAGCCCAAACCGCTCGGCATTCTCACTCACCATCACCGTCGCGTTGGGCACGTCCACGCCCACCTCGATCACCGTCGTCGCGACGAGCACATCGATCTGCCCCGCGCGAAACCGGTGCATGATCCGCTCGCGCGTGTCGCGCTTCAGCCGCCCGTGCATCACCGCCACCCGCTTGCCAGCGAGCAGCGTCGACTCGAGCTCGGCCGCAAGATCACGCACGCCCGCAAGCTCCTCACCATCGATGGACGGCGCAACCACAAACGCCTGCTCGCCCGCCTCGATCCGCTGGGCCACGTGCGCGTACACGTCCGGCCGTTGCTCATCACCCACCACCCGCGTCACGACCGGCTGCCTCCCCGGCGGCAGCTCGTCGATCACCGACACATCAAGGTCGCCAAACACCGTGATCGCCAGCGTCCGCGGGATCGGTGTCGCGGTCATCACCAGCACATGCGGGCTCGTGTGCTCATCCTCAGACTTGGCCCGAAGCTTCGCCCGCTGGTGCACGCCGAACCGGTGCTGCTCGTCAATGATCGCAAGCGCGAGCGACGCGAATCGCACCCGCTCGGTCAGCAGCGCGTGCGTGCCCACCGCGATGTCCAACTGCCCCTCCGCGAGCCGGTGCAGCACCCGGTCCCGCTCGTCGGCCTGCGTGTTGCCCGTCAGCAGCGCCACCCGAACCTGCGACCCCGCGAGCATCTTCGAGAGGCTCTCGAAGTGCTGCTCGGCAAGGATCTCCGTCGGCGCCATCATCGCCGCCTGGTGCCCCGACGCGACCGCCATCAGCATCGCCGCCGCCGCGACCGCCGTCTTGCCCGAGCCCACGTCGCCCTGGATCAGCCGGTTCGCCGGCGTGCCTTGCTGCAGGTCCCCCGCGATCTCGCCAAGCACCCGCTCCTGCGCCGCGGTCAACGCAAACGGCAGCCGACCCAGCGCCCGCTCGCGCACCGCGTCATCCCACCGCAGCGCCGGCGCCATGAGCAGCTTCCGCCGCTGCGCACGCTTCATCTGCACGCCCAGCTGCAACATCAGCAGCTCGTCGTAGATCAGCCGCCGACGCGCCTCGTCGACCTCGACCTCGTTCTCCGGCGCGTGCAGCATCCGGTACGACGCCGAGAGCGTCGGCAGCGCCCGCGCCACGCGAAACTCCTCGGGCAGGTGCTCCTCGATCATCGGCAGCGCATCGTCCAGCACCGCGCGCACCGCCGACGCGATCGCCCCGCTCTCGATCCCCTCGCCCGCCGGATACACCGGCATCAGCGTGCGATCAAACTCGCCCCCGCCCGCGGCCTCTTCCGTCACCTCGTTCCATCGCGGGTTGGCGATCTGCACGCCCTTCGCCCGCGCCTTGGCCTTGCCCTGCACGCGGATGAACATGCCGGGCACGATCTTGCCCGTCAGCCAGGGCATGTTGAACCACACGCACTCGGCCCGCCCGGTCTCGTCGGCGATCACCGCCTCGAACCTCGGCCGCCCGAACCGCACGGGACGGGCCGCCGTCACCTCGCCCGTCACCGTCACTTGCGTGTCCGGCGCGATCGCCCCGATCCGCACGCCACGCTCCACCCACTCGTGCCTCGACGGAATATGCGCGATCAGCCGGCCGACGTTCGGCAACCCCAGCACACGCAGCGAAGCCGCCACCTCGCGTGGCACGCCCGGCACCTCGCCCACCGGCGTCCGCAACGTGATCGAGCTGTTCCTCTTCGCAGCGGGCATCGACCGACCACGCTACTCGGTCGGCCCGCCGGCCGCCCGCTCGGCCGGCGCCTCCGGATCGATCGACCGCAGGTAGTCCCACGAGTAGATCCCCGTCGCGTGCCCATCAGAGAACACGATCTTGATGCCGTAGTTCCCCACCAGCTCCGCGTCCGTCGCAACCACGCCCCCGCCGGCGGGCGCACTCGGCAGCACCGTCAGCGGGTTCGAGTCCATCTCATCGCGCAGCTGCCGCATGTCCGCCGACGGGCTCATCCGCCGCAGGTACGCGATCGTGTAGTACGACTCGCCCCCGCCGTGCCACGTCACGCGGAGCCCCTCGGTCTTCTTCAGGTCGATCGCCTCGGGCGCGTGCTCCATGGGAAACGGTAGGGGGGTAGTCTGGCGCGATGGAACGCGACGCCGCCTCAGCCGTTGACACGCTCTGCTCCGCCATCGACCGGGCCGGCTCGCCCCTGTGCCTCGGGCTCGATCCGGACTCATCCAAGATGCCCGAGTCCTACCGCGCCGCCGGCTCCGAGGCCGAGGCCGCCCGCGAGTTCTGCCTCATGGCCATGGAAGCCGCCGCCGAGCACGTCGGCGTGGTCAAGCCGCAGTCCGCCTGCTTCGAGCGCTTCGGCTGGCCGGGCGTGAGCGCCCTCGAGGACGTCTGCCGACGAGCCCGCGACCTCGGCCTGTTCGTCCTCCTCGACGCCAAACGCGGCGACATCGGCGTCTCGGCGCGCCACTACGCCGCCGCCGCCGTCGCCATGGGCGCCGACGCGATCACCGCCAACGTCTACCTCGGTGCCGAAACCCTCGAGCCCTACCTCGACGCCGGGCTCATGGTCTTCGGCCTGGTCCGTACCTCCAACCCCGGCTCCGACGCCATCCAATCCGCAGCCCTCGCCCCACCAGGGGACACGCCGCAAGGTCACCCCCGTACCGTCGCCCAGCTCATCGCCGACCAGCTCGCGGGCCTCAGCGCCGACCACTTCGGCGCGTCGGGCCTCACCGCCGTCGGCGCGGTCATCGGCGCGACCAAAGCAGGCGACGCGGCCGCACTCCGCGAGCGCCTCCCCGACGCGATGTTCCTCACGCCCGGCGTCGGCGCACAAGGCGCCACCGCCGAGGACCTCGCACCGTTCCTGCGAACCGACCGCGCGAGCATCGCAAGCGCCGGCCTAGTCGTCCCCGTCAGCCGAGCCCTGCTCTACCCCGACGCGAACCCGGGCGAGTCGCCCGCTGCCGCCATCGCGCGCACCGCCGCGACGCTCAAGCACGACCTCGCCGCGTTGCTGTAGATGGAAGCATCGTCATGCGTGCCCACCGCGCGAGCGGCGGGAAACTCACATCGGCTTCTTGTCGATCGTCACGTCGTACACATGCAAGAGCGTCTCCTTGTCGAAGACCATCTCCTGCCGCGTCTTGCCCACGAAGTCGTACTCGGGGGTCAGCTCGATCGCGTCGACGGGGCACGCCTCCTCGCACATGCCGCAGAAGATGC
>CAYQAD010000200.1:0-4864 GCA_964415125.1 uncultured Phycisphaeraceae bacterium
CGCCCTGCAAATCGAGTACTCACTCATCGAGCGCACCGTCGAGCACGAGCTCATGCCCATGGCCCAGGAACTCGGAATGGGCGTCACCCCCTGGAGCCCGCTCAAGGGCGGCGTGCTCACCGGCAAGTACCGCCGAGGGCAAGACAAGCCCGGCGAAGGACGCGCAACCTCCGGCTGGATCGATGCCATCCTCACCGACTCCACCTACGACCTCATCGAAGAGATCGTCGCCGTCGCAGACGAAGCCGGCTGCACCCCCGCCCAAGCCGCCCTCTCCTGGGTCCAGCGCCGCGCCGGCGTCGCCTCCTCCATCATCGGCGCACGCACCATGGACCAGCTCACCGCCAACATCGACGCCCTCAAGGTCGTCCTCACCGAAGACCAGACCAAGCGCCTCGAAGACGCCTCCACCCCGCCCAACATCTTCCCAAACTCGTTCCTCCCCTACGTCCAGAACAACGTCCAGGGCGGCACCACCATCAACGGCGTCCCCTCCGAACCCTGGCACATGGCCCCCCAGTCCGACGACGAACGCCACTAATCAAATCACTTCCCCAGTGGCACGGGCGTCCCGCCCGTGCTCCCCCCGTGCCCGTGCCACGGCTTGACCCGAAGGGCAAGCCGTGCTCCCGACCCAACTCCAAAGGCCACCCATGATCCCCACCGACCTCCTCAACCAATCCCTCAACACCGCCCTCACCTACGACGACTACGTCGCCACCGGCACCGAAGCCCACCAAACCGCCTGGCGCGACTTCCACGCCCAGGTCCACCTCACTACAGAACAACACACCCTCATCGCCAGCTTCACCCGCGACCTCACCCTCTTGGTCTCCTCCGGCACGTGGTGCGGCGACTGCGTGCAGCAAGTCCCCATGCTCGACCACATCGCCCGCGCAAACCCCGACCGCATCACCCTCAAATGCGTCGATCGCGACGAGCACGCCGAGCTCGCCAAGCACCTCTCCATCTGCGGCGGGCTCCGCGTCCCCATCGTCCTCATCTTGAACGAAGACCAAGACCTCCTCGCCCTCGCCGGCGACCGCACCCTCGCCCGCTACCGCGCCCTCGCCGCCAAACAGCTCGGCCCATCCTGCCCACTCCCCGGCGCCCCCGTTCCGCCCGACGAGATCGCTGCGACGCTCCAGGACTGGGTCGACGAGATCGAACGCGCCCACCTCATCGCACGCCTCTCCACCAAACTCCGCCAGCGCCACAGCGACTAAACCCAGCCCCACACGAGCCCACCGCATGAGCGGTGGGACTGCCGGCCCCCAGTGCCACGGCTTGGCCCGAAGGGCAAGCCGTGCCGCATCCCGAGACCGCACCTCACCGCAGCGGATGCATCCCCCGCGCCGCCCGATCCGCGTTCAATCGCGAAAACGCCGCCGGATGCTCCTTCACCAGCCGGACCAGCTGCGTCCCCGACACGCAAAGCCGAAGTGCCGCCACCTTGTGGTCGAGGCCCGCCGCGTAGATCACATCCAGCGCCTCCGCGAGCATCGCCGGGAAGTCCGCGTGCTTGGTCGAGATCGAGAGCTTGGTCCCCTTCGTCCGCTCGAGCCAAAGCCGCGTCCGCGCCTCGCCCATCGGCACGCCCGTGCGATGCTCCGTCGCCAGCGCAAGCCGAAGCCGCCGCACCGCCACGCGATGGTTCTCGATCCCGCTCCGCCGCTCGCCCGCCTGCGCCTCGATCCCCGTCTCGTCGTGCCGAAGCACCACGAGCGTCTGCACCTTGTTGCGATGCTGACCGCCCGGCCCCGACGACCGACCACGCCCGATCGTGCACCCCTCCAGCAGCACCTCCGGCTCGAGCGACGCCGGATGCGCACTCACCCTCGGCTCCACCGGCGCATCCAAGCTCACGACGTCGGCTCCGCCGTCAGCGTCAGGTCGTCCCGCGCCCCCGCCGCCAGCATCACCCCGCCGAGCCCCGCGATCATCGCCGCGTTGTCCACGCAGTAGTCCATCATCGGCAGCCGCACATCAAGCCCATGCCGCTCGCCAAACGCCACCAGCTCCCGCCGAAGCCGACGGTTCGCCGTCACGCCCCCGCCAACCAACAACGTCTCACACTCCCCCTTCGCACGCACCCGCTCGAGCGCCCGCTCGAGCTTCATCACCACCGCCGCGCACGCCGCCCGCTGGAAGCTCGCCGCCAGATCACGCTTCGTCGCGTGATCGAGCCCCGCCGCATCACGCAGCGGGATCACCTTCCCAGCCTCATCCTTTTGCCCCGGCACGCCCCGCGCCGCGTACAGCAGCGCCGTCTTCAGCCCGCTAAACGAGAAATCCAGCGACTCCCGCCCGAGCTTCGACACCGGAAAGTCGTGCGCCAGGTCATCCGCGCCATCCTCCGCCGCGAGCCGATCGATCGCGGGCCCGCCCGGATGCCCGAGCCCGAGCACCGCCGCCGCCTTGTCGAACGCCTCCCCGACCGCGTCATCAATCGTCGCGCCGAGCCGATCCATCTCCGTCGCGCTCCGCATCGCGTAGATCGAGCTGTGCCCGCCCGACACCACGAGCCCAAGCGCCGGGAACCGCGCCGGCTCGACCGTCCCATCAACGTCCAGCACGCCCGCGTGCAAGTGCGCGCGCACATGGTCCACCCCAACGATCGGCACGCCGAGCGACCACGCCAGCGCCTTCGCCGCCGACACACCGACAAGCAGCGACCCGATCAGCCCGGGCTTGTGCCCCACCGCCACGCCGTCCACATCGCCCAGCCCGATCCCCGCCTCGGCGCACGCGCCCCGCACCACCGGCCCGATCCGCTCCGCGTGCGCCCGGCTCGCGATCTCCGGCACCACGCCGCCGTACTCCGCGTGCAAGTCATGCTGCGACGCCACCACGCTCGACCGAACACGCACCCCATCCTCGACCACCGCCGCAGCCGTCTCGTCGCACGACGTCTCAATCCCGAGCACAACCATCGCCTACTCGACGCCCCCACCACTCGCATCAGCCGCACCATCCGAATCAACCTCAACATCCGCGTCGATCAGCCACCGCTCCAGATCGGGCCCCGTGATCCGAAGCCGGCGCACCACGCGCCCCGCCGCGTCCACCACCTCCACCCGCCCGCCCTCGATCGCCGCGTCGTCGGGCCACAGATCACGCAGCGCCTCGGCCTCTGCGCCCGCCGACGCGGTCTCGAGCGAATCGAGCCGCGCGTCCAAGCGCGTCAGCTCGCGCAGCACGCGCTCGCGCGTCAGCCGAAGCCGCGCAAGCTCCGCCGCCGCCAGCTCGTTGCCCGCGATCCCCGCCTCCCCCGTCGCCGTCCACACCCCGCGGTCCACCCGCCCCTGCACGGCTCGCACCGCCGCCTCGAGCTGCGGATCACGCAGGTACGAGAGCACCGCGTCGGGGTCCGACCAATCCACATCCGCGCCCTGATCGCGCCCGTCGATGATCTCCTCAGCCCGGCGCACCTCCAGCATCGCCCGCGTCTGCTCCCCGGTCATCTCCACCCAATACCCCTCGTCCGGGTCCACACCCCACACCGACTCGCCCGGCATCCGATGGATGCTCCGCCCCGACGGCAGGTAGTACCGCTGCTCCGTCACCTTCAGCTGCGCGCCCCCGCCCCTCGGCAGCGGCCGAACGCTCTGCACGCTCCCCTTCCCAAACGTCCGCGTCCCCACCACCACCGCACGCCCATGATCCTGCAGCGCACCAGATAACACCTCCGACGCCGAAGCCGATCCACCATTCACCAGCACCGCGATCGGAAACGCGCCAAGCGTCCCCGCGCTCCGCGCCTCGAGCACCTCCTCCGGCACGCTCCGCCCACGCGTCGACACGATCACGCCCGAATCCAAGAACATGTCAGCGATCGCCCCCGCCTCGCTCAACAAGCCCCCCGGGTTCCAGCGCAGATCGAGCACCAGCCCGCCCACCGCGCCGCCCTCCATCGCCCCCTCCAGCGCCGCCCGCACCTCATCGGCGCACCCCGGGGTGAACTGCGTCAGCCGCACATACACAATCCGACGTGCCGGATCGATCACGTGCTGCCACGCGTCGCTCGCCCTGTGAAACCCCTTCACCGCCAGCGTCTGGATCCGCGCCCGCTTGATCGGAATCTCGAGCGTCTCCCCGCCACGCTCCACCGTCACCACCACCGTCGTCCCCGGCTCCCCCTGCAGAAGCTCGATGCACTCATCGGTGCTCTTCCCGAAGATCCCCTCCCCATCGATCTCGGTGACCCGATCCCCCGCCATCACACCCGCCCGCAGCGCCGGCGATCCCTCGAGCGGCGTCACGATCACCAGCCACCCATCCCGCTGCGTCACCTGCGCACCAATCCCCACATACCGCCCGCTCAGACTCTTCTCAAAGTCCCCCCGGTCCCGCGCCGGCACGTACGTCGTGTACGGATCGTCCAGCGCCTCCACCATCGCCCGGATCGCCGCATCACGCAGCGCCGCATCGTCCGGATCCTCCACATAGTGCGCCTCGAGCAGCACCTTCACATCGATCAGCGCATCGAAGAACTCATAGTCGCTCTGAGCCCCAGCACGAGCCGTGCCCGCCAGCCCCCCGCCCAAACCCCCGCCCAGCCCCCCACCAAGCACAAACCCCGCCGCCGCCAACCACACCACGCATCGCGACTGCATCAAACACGTCAGTTTCATCCATCCCATGCCAGCACCGGCTCCTTCCGTGCCGCCAGCGCAACCCGCGCCGCCGCACACCGATCCTAACCGCACCTCCCGCGCATAGAGTCACCCCGCCTCAAGACCAACACCATGCCAGAACCCAAAGAACGCACCTCAATCAAGGTCCAGGCCGAACGCGCCGTCCTCGCCGCCGTCCGCCTCCCCGACTCGACCTTCAACCACGACGACCCCTTCGGCGAGCTCGC
>CAYQAD010000201.1:0-4838 GCA_964415125.1 uncultured Phycisphaeraceae bacterium
AAGTGGTTCGCCGCGAACTGCGCGCCCGCCACGATCAGCGCCGAGCCGATCGGGCTGTACGCATCGTCCCAGCCGGGCTGGTACACGCCCGTGCTCAGGTTCATGAAATGGATCCAGTGCCCGCTCGTCGACCGCTGGGGCGTCACGCCCGGCACCAGCCCGGAGTACGCCCGCAAGATGTCCTCGACCCGCTGCTCCGCGACGGTTGTGTACCCGAGGTGGTCCGCGGCGCACAGCGCGATCAGCGCAAAGCCCGCCGCGTCGGGCGTCGCGGGATGGAAGGGCGGCGTGCCCGGGTCGAGCGTCAGCGCATCGCGCACCAGGCCGTTCGGCTGGATCGCGTCGAGCGTGTACTGCGTGAGCCGCTCAAGTTGGTCGTTCTCGAGGGCGGTGGGGGTCTCGGCCGCGAAAGCCGCAGAACTCCCGCACGCACACGCGAGCACACCCGCCAAGCCTGCAAAGGACGTCCGCATCACGACACACCTCCAGCGACGTGCATTCCCGCAAAGCCGTTCGCCCGCTCGGCGATCGCGGTTTCGTCGTAGTCCATCCGCTCGCCGTTGCTGGCGATCACATCGGCATACCACCACGCCGAGTCCTTGGGCGTTCGCTTGAGCGTGTCGTAATCCACGTGCACCAGCCCGAACCGCTCGCGGAAGCCGCAGCCCCACTCGAAGTTATCGAGGATCGACCAGTGCATGTACCCGCGTACGTCGTTGCCCCCCTCGATGCCGCGCTCGAGCGCCCGCAGGTATCGGCGGGTGTAATCGATGCGCTGCGTGTCTCGAACCCGCCCATCGGTGCCGACCCAGTCGATGTTGGAGAGCCCGTTCTCGGTGATGTACATCGGGATGCCGTAGCGCTCGCCGATGAACCGCGGGCACCACTCCATCGAGTCGGGCGTGATGGTCCAGTCCAGCGCCGTGCGGGGCCGACCGACCGCCTCGGCGTCGTCCTTCCACGCCCCGTCGCCATCGAGCCGACCCGGCACGCCGTGGTAGATGTTCAGACCCACGAAGTCCATCGGGCGGTGCATCGCGGCCATGTCCGCCTCGATCGTCTTGGGCAGCTCATCGCCGAAGTGCGCGATCGCCTCGGGATGGATCTCGCCCCGGTGCACCGGCTCCATGTACAAGGCGTTGTTCCAGAAGTCGCGCTTGGGCACGCCGAGCGTGCGTGCGCGGGCCGCGTCGATCGACTCGGCATCCTCCGACGACGAGTACCAGTTCACCCCCACGATCGCCATTCCCACCTCGGGCGTGATCGTGCACCGCTCTCGTAGCACGTCGTCGGCCCGCGAGTGCGCGAGCATCGCGTGGTGGTTCGCGAGGAGCCGCTCGTGGATCTCGGGCCTGAAGCTCGCCACACTCCAGTGGCTGTCCGGCCCGCCGCCGATGAAGATCTGCGGCTCATTCAGCGTCATCCAACGCCTCACCCGATCGCCAAACCGATCGGCGAGCACCGCGGTATACGCGCCGAACCAGTCGACGACGTCCCGGTTCATCCACCCGCCGCGGAGCTGCAGCGTGTACGGCAGGTCCCAGTGGTAGAGCGTCGGAAAGGGCTCGATGCCCGCCTCGAGCAGCGCGTCGATCAGGCGGTCGTAGAACGCCAGCCCCGCCTCGTTGACCGCGCCCGTCCCGTCCGGCAGCACGCGCGGCCAGGAGAACGAGAACCGGTACGCCCGCAGGCCCAGCTCGCGCATGATCGCGACGTCCTCGGCGTAGCGGTGGTAGTGGTCGGTCGCGACCTCGGCGTGCTGCTTCTGGTATGTCCCGCCGTCCTGCCGGCACAGCACATCCCAGATCGAGTCCTTCCGCCCGTCGACGTTCCCCGCGCCCTCGATCTGAAAGGCGCTGGACGCCGCGCCCCAAATGAACCCGTCTGGAAATGCCACGCTGATCTCCTCATCGCACGCCGAGAGTTGAGCACTCCCGGTCGCACGCCATCGTGTTGTGTGTCCGTGTGCTAGCGCGTCGAGCCCCGCAGCACGAGCCGCGTCGGCAGACGCACCGCGCGAACATCCGCGTCCGGCTCCTCGATCCGCCGGATCAGCAGGTCGATCGCTGCGGCGCCAAACTCGCGCCGCGGCACGCCGACGGTCGTCAGCGAGGGCGTCACGATCTCCGCAAGCCGGGTGTCATCGAAGCCGACGATCTGCACGTCGCCCGGCACGTCCATACCCATCGACTGGGCCATTTGCATCACGCCCAGCGCGATCTCGTCGTTCGCGGCGAAGACCGCCGAGCCCGCGAGATCGCCCCGCCCCGCCGCGTCCTCGGCCCAGCGCCGTCCCCACTCCACGGCGTACGTCCCGTGCCGCACCTGCTCGGCCCGGATCTCGTCGAGCCCGGCCTCCGCGAGCGCCGCGCGGAACGCGCCCTCGCGCTCCTCGCTGTCGTAGTTGCCCTCGGGCCCGCCGACGAAGAAGCATCTGGACGCCGCACAGCTCTCAAGCAGCAGCGCCATCGCCTCGGCCGACCCCGGGACGTTGTCGATCCGCACCGTGTCCATCGCGCCGGTCGTCGGGTCGGCGTCGAGCGCCACAGTCGGCACGCGGTTCTCCGCCAGCTCCGCCCAGAAGGTCGGGTTCGGCTCGGTCAGCATGACCGCCACGCCGTCGATCAGCCCGTACGACGGATTCGCGTGCCGGGTGCCCGCCTCGGTCTCGACCGCGCGGTCCGTGCTGACCATCAGGTGGTACCCGCGCGCCCGCGCCCGCTCGTCGGCGCCCTGCAGCACGTCCATGTAGAACTCGCCGTGGATGTCCGGCAGCGTGAGCCCGAGCACGTGGCTCCGCCGGGTCATCAGCGCCTTGGCCATCACGTTCGGGCGGTAGTTCAGCTCGTCGATCGCGCTCTGCACGCGCGTCGCCGTCGCGTCGGAGACCATCGCGGGCGTGTTGATCACCCGCGAGACCGTCGCCGTGGAGACCTTCGCAAGCCGGGCCACGTCCTGGATCGAAACCCGCCCCCGGCCCTTGGTGGGCGTGCCGAGGTCGCCCGCAGCCGCACCGGCGCCCTTGCCGCCCCGGGTCACGACCTCCAGACCCCGAGCCCCAGCCGCGTCGCGGGTCACCAGCGTGTCAGTCTCGTTGGACTTCTCATCGCGCACGCCGGAGTGTAGGGTATCGTCCATGACCATGAAAGCCTTTACATCGCCCTTTGCTCGCGTGCCCTGCCGGACCCCCGCCCGACTCGCCGTCGCAGCCCTGTGCGCCGCGACATTCTCGGCCTGCGAGCCGGCGGGCACCTCCGCCGGCGCCCCGGAGGCCCCCGGCCAGCACGATGCCCAGGCCGACGCCGAACCACACGACAGGGTCATCGACCCCGCCGTGTTCGCCGTCGAGTCCCCCGCGGGCATCGCCAAGCCGCCCTTTGACTTCGCCCCCGCCGACGCGGCACTGCTCGACGAGATCCAGGAGGCGACCTTCGGCTTCCTCTGGGAGGGCGTCGACCCCGCGACCGGCATGGTCCTCGACCGCTCCAGCGACACCACCATCAGCGTCGCGGGCGTTGGGTTCCAGCTCTCGGCCTTCCCCATCGCTGTCGAGCGAGGCTGGGTCACCCGCGCCGAGGCCGAGGCCCGCGCCAACCAGATCCTCGATGCGCTCATCGCCGAGCCCACCAACCGCAAGCACGGCCTGTTCTATCACTTCATCCATTCCGGCACCGCCGCCCCCAAGCGCATCGGCGAGGAACTGGTCGTCTCCACCGTCGACACCGCGCTGCTCTTCGCCGGCATGCTCACGGCCGGCGCGTACTTCGAAGGCGACGTCCGCGACAAGGCCGACGCCCTCATCGACGCGGCCGACTGGTCCAAGTTCGTGCTCCGCGACAACTCGCCCGGCAGCGGATTCGTCAGCCTCGGCTGGCGGCCCAACGACGACGCCGACCCCACGGGCGACGGCTTCCTCATCCCCTACGTCTGGATCGATTCGGGCGACGAGCACCGCCTCGTCACCATCATCGGCATGACACCCACCAACCCCGATCAGGCGCTCGATCCGCAGCTGTACTGGCAGCTTCGCCGGCAAGTGGGGGGGTACGAGGGTGTGGAGCCGTTCGTCTGGTTCCCGTGGTCCGGCGCACTGTTCACGAAGATCTTCGCCCACTGCTGGGTCGACTACGCGAGCATGGGCGTCGACGACCCCGCCGAGCACGGCGCGTCGTCGCGGGTCGCTGTCGATTGGTGGGAAAACTCACGCCGAGCCGTGCGCCTGCACCAGATCAAGGCCGAAGAAAACCCGCTCGAACTCCCGGGCTTTGGCGAGCACGGCTGGGGGCTGACCGCCAGCGATGTGCCCGACGGCTACGGCGTGCCGGGCGTCTTCCCCGACATGATCCCCGTCAAAGGCGCGCTCCCCGAGCTCGACTACGCGACCCACATCCCGCAAGACGACTTCGGCGACGGCACCATCGCGCCCTACGGCGCCGGCTCGGCGATCATGTTCGACCCCGAGCGGGCGGTCGCGGCCCTCCGCTACTCGCGCGAACTCACCGACGACCAGGGCGCACCCCTCGTCTGGCGCGACCCCGCCGAGGGCGGCTTCGGGTTCCTCGACGCCTACAACCTCCACAAGGACTGGGTCGCCCACGAGTACGTCGCGATCGACCAGGGCCCCATGATCCTCGCGATCGAAAACGCCCGCACCGGCCTGGTCTGGCAGCTCTTCCACGCCCACCCCTGGGTTGACCGGGCCCTCGACCGCATCGGCCTGGACCAGCCCTCGCGCCCGCCGTTCGCGACCGACCCTTCGCCGGCAGACTAGGGAAAACGCGGGCTCTCGCCCTTCCCTCTCCGCCCCTCGCCTCGTTCAGGCCGCCGTCCCAGCGTTG
>CAYQAD010000202.1:0-4800 GCA_964415125.1 uncultured Phycisphaeraceae bacterium
GGTGTTCCAGAAGCCCAACCCGTTCCCGATGTCGATCTTCGAGAACGTGATCTACCCGCTGCGGATCGACGGCGTGCGGCGGCGGAGCGTGCTGGAGGACGCCTGCGAGCGGTCGCTCCGGGCGGCGGCGATCTGGGACGAGGTGAAGGACCGGCTGAAGGAGTCGGCGCTGGGCTTGTCGGGCGGGCAGCAGCAGCGGCTTTGCATCGCTCGGGCGATCGTGGCGGACCCTGAGGTGTTGCTCTTGGACGAGCCGTGCTCGGCGCTGGACCCGATCGCGACGCTGCGGATCGAGGAGCTGATCCACGAGATTGCGTCGCGGTACACGGTGCTGATCGTGACGCACAACATGCAGCAGGCGGCGCGGGTGAGCGACTACACGGCCTTTATGTACCTGGGTCGACTGGTCGAGCACGGCCCGACGTCGCGGCTGTTTCAGACGCCCCGGCTGACCGAGACCGAAGAGTACGTCACCGGCCGATTCGGCTGACGCTGGCCGGCCGAGTTGGGCGTTCGGCGGCGGCGCGGCGGGGTGGTTGCCGGGCGACGCGGTGTGGGCGAAGCGCACGATTTTGGCCCGACTCGCCCGGAAATGGCGAGTGGGGGATTTTCTCGACCGATACTCTGGCCTACCGTCGTTTTCATCGCCGCCGACAGCGGTTTCGGTGGCACATTGGGCGTCCTGCCAGAGGCATTTCATGGACTCCGCCCCGCGAGCTGTTCCGCCGTCTTTAAACGGCTGGAATCCCGAGTATCTAGACGCCGAGCATGCCCGGTACTTGGCCGATCCCGCATCGGTCGAGCCCGATCTGCGTGCGTTTTTCCAAGGGCTCGAGCTCGGTCTCGAGCGTTCGGCCTCTGGTGCGTCCCCGCCGTTATCAGGTGGCGGGCAGGCCGGGGCGCGGGCCAGCGCCGACGGCGCCCACTTCCAGTACGCGGTGGATCACCTCGTCGAGGCGTATCGAGAGTTCGGGCACATGGCGTCCAAGCTCGATCCCTTCGAGCGGGACGTGGATGCCGAGCGGCCCAAGATGCTCAAGCTCGAGACCTATGGGCTCGGCGAGGGCGATCTTGACCGGGCGTTGCCGCACGATGTCGCGGGCGTCTCGGCGGGCACGCCCCTGCGCGATCTGATCGCCCGGCTGGACTCGATCTATTGCGGGTCGGTCGGCATCGAGTACTGGTACATCCAGGACCCCGAGGAGCGGACGTGGTTCCGCGACCGTGTGGAGCGTGGGAACCCCACGCCCGCGCTCGAGCCGGGCCTGCGGGTTCACCTGCTCGAGCAGTTGGTGCAGGCCGAGTCCTTCGAGCGGTTCCTGGCTCGGCGGTACCCGGGCGAGAAGCGATTCAGCCTGGAGGGGGCGGAGACGCTGATCCCGATGCTCAACCACCTGCTCGAGAGCGCGGCGATGGCCGACGTCTTCGAGGTGGTGCTGGGCATGGCCCACCGCGGCCGACTCAACGTGCTCAACAACGTGCTCAGCAAGAGCCACGAGCAGATCTTTACGGAGTTCGAGGACAGCTGGGAAGAAGACTTCGTCGATGGTGGCGGCGACGTGAAGTACCACCGCGGCTACTCCGCGACGCGCAACTTCGCGGGCGGGCGCCAGCTGCACCTTGCGATGGCGTCGAACCCTTCGCACCTGGAGGCGGTCGATGGCGTGGTGCTGGGCAGGACGCGCGCCAAGCAGCGGCTTCGGCACGACACCGAGCGGCGCAAGGTCGTGCCGGTGCTCATCCACGGCGACGCGGCGATCGCGGGCCAGGGCATCGTCGCCGAGTGCCTGAACATGAGCCAGCTCGAGGGCTACACCGTGGGCGGCTGCGTCCACATCGTGGTCAACAACCTTATCGGATTCACGACGATCCCCGAGGATGGGCGCTCCAGCCGGTACTGCACCGACGTGGCGAAGATGATCTCCGCGCCCGTGCTGCACGTGAACGGCGAGGACCCCGAAGCGGCGATGATCTGCGCCGAGATCGCGATCGAGTATCGCCAGAAGTTCCGCAAGGACCTGTTCATCGACCTGCACTGCTATCGGCGGTACGGGCACAACGAGCAGGACGAGGCGTCGTTCACGCAGCCGGTGCTCGCCAAGCTCATCACGGAGCGCGAGAGTGTGCTGCACCAGTACTCGGCCAAGCTTCGCGCGGACAACGTGATCACGGACCGGGACATCGAGGTGATCGAGCAGCGGCTGATGGGTGCGCTCGAGAAGGCCCAGGAGCTCGCGCAGCAGACGCCGCACGACCCGACGATCGATCCGGGCTCGTACCGGTGGGCGGGCATGCGGGACAAGTTCTCGTTCGACGAGGTCGAGACGGCCGTCAAGCCCGCGCTGCTCGAGGAGATCTGTGGCGCGCTCGGCACCGTGCCCGAGGGCTTCGAGGTCAATCGCAAGCTCAAGAAGCTGCTCAAAGAGCGTGCGGCGCTGCCCGAGACGAAGAAGATCTCGTACGCCGACGCCGAGACGCTCGCGTACGGGGCGCTGCTGCTCGAGGGGCATCCGGTGCGCGTGTCGGGGCAGGACAGTCGGCGTGGCACCTTCTCGCACCGCCACGCGGTGCTGCGTGACGCGACGAACGCCAATGCGTACACGCCTCTGAACCACATCCGCGAGGTGGGCGAGCTTGGCACGGACCACGCACCGGGCACGCCGACGGATGACGGCAAGCCGCGCCAGGCGAAGTTCTGCATCTACGACAGCCCGCTGAGCGAGGCGTCGGTGATGGCGTTCGACTATGGCTATTCGCTTGCCGACCCCGACATGCTCGTGTGCTGGGAGGGCCAGTTCGGCGACTTCTGCAACGGCGCACAGGTCATTATCGACCAGTTCATTGCCAGCGCGAGCCAGAAGTGGCAGCGGTGGTCGGGCCTGACGTTGTTGCTGCCGCACGGATATGAAGGCGCGGGCCCGGAGCACTCCTCGGCGCGGCTCGAGCGTTTCCTGAAGCTCTGCGGCGACAGCAACATCCAGGTGATCTACCCGACGACGGGCGCGCAGATCTTCCACGTGCTGCGTCGCCAGCTCAAGCGGGCGTTCCGCATCCCGCTCGTGGTGATGACGCCCAAGAGCATGCTGCGCGTGCCCACGAGCACGATCGATGAGCTCACGAGCGGCACGTTCCATGAGGTGCTCGACGACCGTCGGCACGACAGCGATGCGTCGGCGAGCGGCGTGAAGCGCGTGCTGCTGTGCAGCGGCAAGATCTACTTCGAGCTCGCGGCCCGTCGCGACGCGGCCGGTCGGGACGACATCGCGATCGTGCGGATCGAGCAGCTGTACCCCTTCCACACGGAGATGGCGGCGCGGATTCTGGCTCGGTACGGCAACGCGACGCAGTTCGCTTGGGTCCAGGAGGAGCCGAGGAACATGGGGGCCTTCCACTTCTTCGATGACATCGCCCGGAACAAGCTCGGCATCAAGAGCCTGGAGTACATCGGTCGGCAGGCCTCGGGCTCGCCGGCGACGGGCTCGAAGACGGTGCACAAGCAGGAGCAGGAGGCGATCATCGCGCGTGCGGTGGCTGCCAAGCCCGCCGAGTCGGGCACGAAGGGCAAGCCGAAGGCGACGCAGCCGGCGTGAGCGAGCGGTAGGCTGGTATCGGGTTTCAGGCCGAGTGGCCGGCACGAGAGTTCTCGCCACGCATGACGCGGGCGACGCAGAAGACAGGCAACCATGGCAACCGACATCGTGATTCCAAACGTGGGCGAGTCCGTCACTTCGGGTGTGGTCGCGCAGTGGGTCAAGCCCGAGGGGTCGTACGTCAAGCGTGACGAGACGATCATGGAGCTGGAGACCGACAAGATCACGATGGAGATTCCCGCGCCGGCCTCGGGTGTGCTGACGCACGCGGCTGCGGAGGGCGACGAGGTGGATGTGGGCGCGTCGGTGGGCTCGATCGACGAGTCGGCCGAGGCCCCCGCCGGCGGCGAGACGCCGGCCCCCGATTCCAAGTCATCGGCAGCGCCCGAGGCGAAGGTGCCTCCGGCGAGCGCGCCCGCGGCGCAGCCGGCGGCGGCGAGCGGTGGGGGCGCGACGGCGGTCGCGGAGGTTCCCGCGCCGTCGAGCAACGGCGCAGTGCACGCCACGCCGTTGGCACGGAAGCTTGCCGAGGAGCTCTCGGTCGATCTCGCGAGTGTGACCGGCACGGGCGCGGGGCACCGCGTGCGCGAGCAGGACGTGATCGCCGCGGCCCAGGCTGCCAAGGCGACACCGGCTGCGGCTTCCGCTCCGGTGGCGGCTGCGCCTTCGGGCTCGCGTGGCGTGACGCGTGAGAAGATGTCGCCCTTGCGTCAGCGGATCGCGACACGCCTGGTGGACGCCCAGCAGACGGCCGCGATGCTCACGACCTTCAACGAGGTCGATATGGGCCCGGTGATGGAGCTGCGCAAGAAGCACAAGGAAGCGTTCGGCAAGAAGCACGACGTGAACCTCGGGTTCATGTCGTTCTTCATCAAGGCCGCGACGAGCGCGCTGCGGGCGTATCCGATGGTCAACGCCTTCATCGTTGAGCACAACGGCGCGCCGGCGATCGAGAAGCACGACTACCAGGACATCGCGATCGCCGTGGCGAGCCCGAAGGGGCTGGTCGTGCCGGTGCTGCGCAACTGTGCGGCCATGTCATTCGCGGATGTCGAGTCGGGCGTGAAGGACTTCGCGGTGCGTGCGAAGGAGGGCAAGCTCGCGCTCGATGAGATGCAGGGCGGCACCTTCACGATCACCAACGGCGGCATCTTCGGGTCGCTCATGTCGACGCCGATTTTGAACCCGCCGCAGTCTGCGATCCTGGGCA
>CAYQAD010000203.1:0-4788 GCA_964415125.1 uncultured Phycisphaeraceae bacterium
CCACAACCGGCAACAAGGACATCATCACGCTCGAGCACATGCGGCGGATGAAGGACAAGGCGATCGTGGGCAACATCGGGCACTTCGACAACGAGATCGAGATGGAGAAGCTCCAGCGCGATCCGAACGTCGAGCGTCGCAACGTCAAGCCGCAGTACGACGAGTTCTACTTCAAGGACCTCGACAAGAGCATCCTCGTCCTCGCCGAGGGCCGCCTGCTGAACCTCGGCTGCGCGACGGGCCACCCCTCGTTCGTGATGAGCGCCTCGTTCACCAACCAGGTCATCGCGCAGATCGAGTTGCACGAGAACAACGACAACTACGAGAACAGGGTCTACGTGCTGCCCAAGCACCTCGACGAGATGGTCGCCCGCCTGCACCTGGACAAGCTGGGCGTGAAGCTCACGAAGCTCTCGCAGGAGCAGTCGGAGTACCTCGGCGTGCCGGTCGATGGCCCCTACAAGCCCGAGCACTACCGCTACTAAGCCCATCGGCCGCGGATGCGAACGCGTCGCGGCGGAAGTATCTGCTATACACACGTGGGGCGGGCCTGACAGCCCGCCCCACGCTTGCAAATGACACGCACCGCATCGCGCGAAGGACTCGCGCCAGGGGAGCCGCCGGGATGCACATCGCCGAACTCACGAAGCAGTGGAAGACCACGTTCAGCTTCGAGTTCTTCCCGCCCAAGAGCGACGCGGGCGGCGAGACGCTCTTTGAGAACATCCGGCAGCTCGAGTCGCTCAAGCCCGCGTTCGTCAGCGTGACGTACGGCGCGGGCGGCTCGACGCGCGAACGCACGCACGACCTGGTCGTCCGCCTCAAGACCGAGACCTCGCTCGACCCGATCCCGCACCTCACGTGCGTCTGCCACAGCGAGGCGGAGATCGGCGTGATTCTCGAGCGGTACGCCGAGGCGGGCATCAGCAACATCCTCGCGCTGCGGGGCGACGTGCCTGCCAGCATGCCCGACTACGACGCGAGCAAGGACGACTTCCAGCGGGCGTCGGAGCTCGTCGCGTACATCCGGGCCTTCGACGACAAGCACGGGCGGAAGGGCAACGAGCGCTTCGGCATCGCGGTGGCGGGTTTTCCCGAGGGCCACCCCGAGTGCCCGAATCGGCTGCGGGAAATCGAGCTGCTCAAGGCAAAGGTGGATGCCGGCGCGGACTTCATCATCACGCAGCTGTTCTTCGACAACCGTGACTTCATCGACTTCCGCGAGCGGTGCAAGCTCGCGGGGATCGACGTGCCGATCATCGCGGGCATCATGCCGGTGGGCTCGATCGAGGGCATGAAGCGGATGGCCGACCTGGCGCTTGGCGCGAAGTTCCCCGCCCCACTGCTCCGCGCGGTCAACCGCACGGGGGGCGACAGCGATGCCGTCCGGCGCGTCGGCATCCACTGGGCGACCGAGCAGTGCCGCGACCTGCTCGATCGCGGCGTGGACGGCATCCACTTCTACACCCTCAATAAGTCCACCGCGACGCGCGAGATCTACGCGACGCTCGGCGTGAAAGACTCGTCGATGCTGCTCTAGGGCGTGCTCGCCCCGCGAGCCGCGGCCCGCACGAACGCGTCGAAGATGTCCTGGCCAAGAGCGCTGTTGTCTGTTCGCTCGGGGTGCCATTGGACGCCGACGTAGAACGGCCGGTCGCGCGCCGCCACCGCCTCGATGATGCCGTCGTGTGCACGGGCGATCACCGCGAGGCGGCCCGCATCCTCGATCGCTTGCCTGTGGCGGGACCAGATGGTGCCCGGCGTGAGCTGCAGGCCCGGGACGGCCTCGCTCGTGGGCTCGAGCCCGTGGGCGTGGTCCCAGTGCTCGGCGTGGTTATCGTGGGTCTCGGGCAGGTGCTGGTTGAGCGTGCCGCCGGCGTGGAGGGCCATGTACTGCATGCCGAGGCAAACGCCAATCACCGGCGCGCTGGGCCGGCTGGTCCGCAGCGCCTCGAGCAGCGCGAGCTCGAAGTTCTGGCGGGTCTGCTTCACGCGGACCGCGGCCTCGTGCGTCGGCACGCCGAACGGCTCGGTGATCGGATCGTCGCCGCCGGTGAGCACGAAGGCGTCGCAGACGCGGAGCGTGTCGTCAAGCGTGCTCTCGATGGGCGGCACGAGCATCGGCACGCCGCCGGCTGCGGCCACGGCGAGCGCGTAGGTTGTCGGCGAGGCGTGGCGCTCGATGTCGTTGTGCGGGATCAGGTCCGTCGTGATACCGACGATGGGCCGCGAGGGGATTGGCCGGCTGCTCGTTCGCCACGTCGCGGCGCTGCTTGGCTGCATGGCGCCAGTGTAGACTCCGCGGCATGGCACGCGCGGCGTTCATCTGGGCGGTGGTCTTCGCGGTGCTTGCCGTCGCGATCGCGCTCGTCACGCCGATGCAGCAGCCGGCTTCGGCGGCGCCGGATCAGGTCGCGATTCTCACGGCCCGCCCGACGGACATCCAGCGGGTCACGCTCGAGCGCGATGGCAGCCAAGCCGAGCTTGTGCGTTCCAGTACCGGCTGGAACGTTGTCACGCGCGATGGCGTGTGGCCGGCCGAGTCGGGCGTGGCTGCGGGCGTCGTGCGCCTGCTGACATCGACGCTCGGAACGCCCGCGAGCGGCGAGGGCTTCGCGGCCGGGGCAAGGCTGAGTATTCAAGCCGGCGATGAGTCGCTTGCGATCGAGGTCGCGGAGCGTGCGCTGGGCGGCACGACACTGGTCCGCACCGACGCCGGCGTCTTCCGCGTGGGTGACGAGTGGCAGCGGATTTTCGTCGCGTCGGGCGCGGCACCCTGGCGATCCAAGCGTGTGCTGCCGACGGTCGAGCAGGGCGTGCGGGCGATGGAGCTGATCGCCGGCGGGCAGCGGCTTCGGCTGGAACGTGCCGGCTCGGGCTGGGCCATCAAAGCACCCGTCGCCGAGCGGGCGCGGGCGGAGTCTGCCGAGGCGCTGCTGGCCGTGCTCGTGGGGCTTGAGAGCGAGGGTGACGCCGCAGGTGCCCTAAGCGAGGCCGAGGCGACGATCATCGTCGAGCAACAGCCTGCCGGCGGCGCCGAGGAGATTCGGTGGCGGCTTGACCTCTCGCCCGGCGGCACGGTCGAGGGCAGCCTGCTCGGTGCCGTGGCGGCGCAGCGGGGCGGGGCGGTCGTGTACAACCGGCCAGGCGTGCGGGTTTCGGCCGACACGCTCGCTCGCCTGACGCTCGATCCGGCCGCGTACGTCCAGCGCGTTGCGCTGAACGCCAGCTCGGCCGACGTCCTTGCGATCGGCATCGGCAACACGGCCGACCTTCGCCGCCCGAGCGGCGGCTGGGCCGGCGCTGTTGCCGACGCGATCGCGACGATGACGGACGACGCCGCGGCCGACGTGGTCATCGGCGAGCTGTCCGGCGATGCAGCCACGACAACACTCTCGCTCGAGGGGCTCGGCGGCGTGGTGCTCGGCACGCTCCGGGTGCTGGAGGACACCGACGCGGTCTGGCTCGGGCAGCGCGGTGTGTGGCGCAAGTACGAGGGTGCGTCACGCGATGCGATACGCGGCCTGCTGGCGGCACTGAACGACACTGAAGCTGACGCCCCAACTGACGAGTGAGCTAGACCGACGCGGCGATGTCGCGGCGGACCTGCTTGCCTGCAAAGCTGATCGCGTCGACGCCGGCGTACGCGCGGGCGCGTGCCTCGGCCATTGTCGGGGCCACGCCCGTGACGGCGAGCACCCGGCCTCCCGACGTCTTCACCTGGCCCGCGGCGTCGCGTGTCGCGCCGGCGATTTGGACGGTCACGCCAGGCATGGCCTCGGCGTCGTTGATGCCGCTGATGATGTCGCCCGACCGAGGCGCGTCGGGGTAGCCCTCAGCCGCGAGCACGACACTGCACGCCGCGTCGCGCGAGAAGGTCACGTCCACCTCGTCAAGTGTTCCAGACGCAGTGCCAACGAGCAGGTCGACGATGTCGGACTCGAGTAGGGCCATGAGCGGCTGGCATTCCGGGTCGCCGAAGCGCACGTTGAACTCCAACACCTTGGGGCCGCCGGGCGTGAGCATCAGGCCCGCGTAGAGGACGCCCTGGAACTCGATGTCCTCGCGGCGGAGGGCGTCGACGGTGGGCACGAGCACCTCACGCTCGATCTGCGCCATGAGCTCGGGTGTGAGGGTGTGCGTCGGGCAGAAGGCGCCCATGCCGCCGGTGTTCGGGCCCGCGTCGTTGTCGAGCAATCGCTTGTGGTCCTGGCAGGGCGGCAGCACGAGGATGTTCCGCCCGTCGACAAGCGCGAGCACGGAGACCTCGGGGCCCGAGAGTCGTTCTTCGACGAGCACCGTGCCGCCCGCGTCGCCGAAGGCACGCTCGACCATGATGCGATCGATCGCGGCCGAGGCTTCCTCGGAGCTCGACGGCAGGATGACGCCCTTGCCCTTGGCAAGGCCCGCGGCCTTGATGACGTGCGCCGACTGCCGGCTCGTGACGTAGTCGCGGGCCTGCTCGACGTTGGTGAAGGATCGGCCCTCGGCTGTGGGCACCTTGGCACCCCGCATGATCTGCTTGGCAAAGGCCTTGTCGGCCTCGAGCTGGGCCGCGGCCTTGCGGGGGCCGAAGACCAAACGTCCGGGCTTGGCCAGCGCGTCCGCGTAGCCCTCGGCGAGCGGGTCCTCGGGGCCGATGACCACGAGCTTGATCTGATTCTTGTCGCAGAACTGCTCGAGGCGATAAATCTGCTTGATGTCCACGGGCACGTCGACGGGCGTGCCGAGCGCCGCGAGCCCGGCGTTGGCGGGGTGCGTGATGTAGAGCGTGTCGCACCGGGGCGA
>CAYQAD010000204.1:0-1782 GCA_964415125.1 uncultured Phycisphaeraceae bacterium
GCCGCCCGGTAGCAGTCGTAGTACGGCTCGAAGAGCACCACCTCATCGCCCGGCTCAACAAGCCCCAGCATCACCGCCGCCAGCGCCCCCGTGCACCCGGGCGTCACGGTCACCTCGGCGGCCGGATCGACGGCAAAGCCGAGCGACGCCTCGGCCGACCGCGCGATCGCCGCAGCCAGTTCGGGCCGGCCCGCCAGCGGCGCGTACTGGTTCTCGCCCGCATCGATCGCCGCGCGCGCCGCCGCCTTCGCGACCTCGGGCCCATCGAAATCCGGAAACCCCTGCGACAGATTGACCGCACCGTGCTCGCGCGCGAGTGCCGTCATCTCCGCGAAGATCGTCGTGCCGAAGGGCCGAAACCGCGTCGCCGTCTGCCCACCCGCCGCACCTGATGCCTTGCCCGTCATGCCGGGCAGGCTAACAGCTAGCCTCGTCCATCGAAGGCAAGCCCGGGCCGACGCGCGTCGTACCCCAGCGCGTCGAGCAGCCGATCGATCGCCGCCACCGACCCCTCACGATCGCCCGAACTGACGCCATCAACCAGCGACTGCCCACCCCCCGCCAGCCGCGCGTCGTCCGCAGCCCGGATCGTGAACGCCCGGCCAAACCCGGCGAAGTTCGCCCCAAAGGGACTGCCGGGTGCGAGCCCGATCCGACGCAGGTCCATCGAGAGCGCAAGCTCAGGCTCGTCGATGCTGATCGTGTGCCCGCTCACCGTCGCTTGGTAGCCGTTGATCGTCGCTTCAATGTCGCGACCGCGGTCGCCAACTTCAGAGCCCGAGGCTTCCATTACCGCGAACGAGTTGTACGGGCCTAACGGCGTTCCGTCATCCTCGCCAGAGATAACGCTCACACCGCGCCCAAATCGAATCCCACCATCGTCGATGATGCGTACGCGTGCGAAGGCGTCAGCACCAACATCGAAGCTGGTGACTTTGACGCCGATCTCAGAACCGAAGGCGACACGCTCTGCTTGAACTCCGGTAACTTCCGAGAAGCGATTGATATCGCTAACGATGGTCGCGAGAGACGCTCCAGAGGGGAACGAAAATTCTTGCGTGCCTAGTGCACCGGACAACTCGAGGGTAAATGAACTACTTGTTTGTCCTTCGATCCGCTCCGACCCAATCTCAATGAACAATCCCGCCCGTTCCCCCGGCGAGGTCACATTGACATTCACATCAACCGCTTCCCCATTCGGAATCGTCGCCCGCGTCACCTCCGGGTTCGCCACCACGAAGTCCACGTCGTCGATCACGTACGGGCTCGTCGAGGGCGACGCGCCGCCGAGCGCCCGATCCACAGCCCGCGCCAGCCGCTCGATCTCACCCAGATCGAGCCCAAGCCCGGGCCCCTTGCCATCGCCCCGCTCGATCAGCGTGCGAAGCTCGGCAAGCTGTCGGCCAAGGTCGCCCAGTGCCGACGTGCTCCCGCCGATGGTGCTTGTAGAACTAACCGTCGGCCGCGTGCCAGCAAAGGACCCAACCGGCCGCGACACAATCGCCGCCCGCTCGAGCCGCGACGACGACTGCAACGCCAGAGCAGCACTGATGCCATTCTGAAGCCCGCCCGTGAACCCCGTGTTGATCCCGCTGTCGATACGCATCGCGTCGCCTCCGTGCAGGTGCTTCCCGGGCCGCTCCAGCCCGACCATCCACCCACGGCTCCGCCGCGAATCACACCAAACCTCGGCCCGCGATCGCCGACGCCGCTACTTTTTCAGCCCGCCGCCCCCACTCTTCACACCGCACACCACCCCGCGAGCCCACACCATGCTGAGCC
>CAYQAD010000204.1:1882-4781 GCA_964415125.1 uncultured Phycisphaeraceae bacterium
GCCCGGGAGCTCGCGACCTGACCGAGCCCCGTGCCACTGACCCGGCTCCGTGGGTCAGTGCCTCCCCCGGTCTACACCTGCACCACCCGCTCGCCCGCGATCGCAAACACCGCAGCACCACCGGGCCGCGATCCACCCCGCCCCGTGAACGAGCTAAACGCCGGCAGCACCCCCACCCGCGCCCCCATCACAAAGCACGGCACCCGCACCGCATCCCCCCCACCGGCAAGCCGAACCCCCGGATGCACATGCCCGCACCACGCGTACGCATCCTCCCCACCCACATCCGCCGGATCGTGCACAAACACGAACGCCCCCTCGCGATGCACCGCCTCACGCACGACCAAATTCCAGGGCTCAACCACCCGCCCGATCGCCCGGTCATGGTTCCCCGGCACGACCTCGATCGACACCCCCGTCGCCGCCACCCACTCGCCCACGCGATCAACCAGCGCCGCCGTGATCCCCACGCCCGCGTGCAGCAGGTCCCCAACGACGATCACGCGTTGCGCGTCGCATCGCCGAACCAATCCGCCCAATCGATCAAGCTGCTCGCCCAGCACCCCGCCGGGCACCGCCGCCCCCATCCGCCGGAGCGCCTCGCTCTTCCCAAAGTGCGTGTCCGCGATCACCAGCGCCCCGCCGCCAGGCCACCACACCGCGCGCTCCGGCGTCAGGCAGACGCATTCCCGCGCATCCCCTACCTCGAGCCAGACGTCGCCACGCCCCGCGTCGCTCGCGCCGGCGCGGGAATCACCCGCACACTCGCCGATGGCTTCCGATCCTTCCGCCACTGCCCGCGAATCCTTTCCACGCGCTCCTCAAGCGTCGCGCTCGATATCTGCCCGCCCACACGCTCGATCACCAGCGGCAACCCGAGCGGCGTCGGCCGATGCACCGAAGCGTACACCACCTCCGAACCCATCAGCCGCTCCATCGACCGCGACAGTCGGCTCCGCTCGAACTGCCGCTCCATCACCTCCCGCTCGGCCTGCTTCAGCAGCAGATTCCCCGGATCGAAGTCCCGCAGCACGTCGTAGATCAGCCCGCTCGTCGCGTGCACCTGCCGCGCCGACTTGTGCTGACCCGGGTACACCTGCATCACCAGCCCCGCCACCCGCGCCACCTCGCGGAACTGCCGCTTGCTGAGCTCCCCGAGATTCACAGCCTCGAGCGTGTCCTCGACCAGGTTCTCCGGCGACAACAACGCCGAGCCGAACCGCTCCGCGAACGGATACCCCTTCGCCGTGAGCAGCTCAAACCCATAATCGTTCTGCGAGATCGTGAACGTCGCCGACTCAAGCCGCGACAGCCGAAGCGCCAGCACCGCCGCGAGCCCGCCGTGCACCAGCCGTCCCTCAAAGGGGTACACGAAGAGGTGCTCCCCCTCCCGCGTCGAACACTGCTCCACAAGCAGCTGCCCCGCCAGGGGTATCGCCGACGCCGACGCCTGCGCCGCAACGATCGGCGCGACCGCCGCCAGCTCGTCGCACCACGCCTCGCCGTCCCCCGCCTCGGCGAGCACCGCCCGCACCGCCTCGCCCATCGATTCCGTGATCGGCAGCCGCGTGCCCGACCAGATCGGCGTGTGGTTGCTCCGCCCCGTCGCGGGCTTGACGATGCACGTCATCTCCCGCACCCGCTGAAACTCGAGCGTCCGCCCCGCAAACACAAACTTCTCGCCCTTGCGCAGCTTGCTGACGAAGTTCTCCTCGATCGACCCGAGCCGCTTGCCGCTGCCGAAGCGGATGTCCATCGTCGCGTCGCCCGAGATCGTGCCCACGTTCAGCCGGTGCAGCTGCGCGATGCGCTTGCCCGGCACGCGCCACACGCCGTCCTCCCCCCGCTCGATCTTCCGATACTCCGGGTACGCCGAGAGCGTCCCGCCACCCTCGGCAACGAGACTCAGCGTCCAGTCGAACTCCTCCCGCGTCAGGTCCGCGTACGCCGCCGACGTGCGCACCTCGTCATACAACGCGTCTTCCTCAAACCCGCCGCCGAGCCCGACCGTCACCATGTGCTGCGCGAGCACATCGAAGGGCTTCGCCTCGGGCCGGCGCGGCTCGACCGTGCCCTCGTCCATCGCGCGCCGCACCGCCGCGATCTCAACAAGCTCCAGCGCATACGTCGGCACGCACGTGATCTCGCACGCCTCGCCCGGCCGGTGCGACGCCCGCCCCGCGCGCTGCATCACCCGCGCGATCCCCTTGGGCGAGCCCACCTGGTACACCCGCTCGACCGGCGCAAAGTCCACGCCCAAATCGAGCGAGCTCGTCGCCACCACCAGCCGCACCGAGCCATCCTTGAGCCCCGCCTCGAGCGTCTCGCGCGTCGCGCGATCGATGGACCCGTGATGCAGCCCCATCCGATCCCGCCACTCGGGCCGGGCGTGCTCGAGCGCATGGAACCAACGCTCGGCCTGCGACCGCGTGTTGACAAACACCAGCGTCGACCGCTCGATGTCCAAATCCCCCGCCACCTGCTCGACCATCCGGATACCCAGATGCCCCGCCCACGGCATCTTCTTGACCTCGTCGGGAATCACCGTCCGAAGCACCACGTCCCGCCGCAACTCACCGCCCACAAGCACCGGCTCCACACCAACCCCCGCCGCCGCCCGCGCCGCCTCATCCAGGTTCGCCAGCGTCGCCGACAGCGCCCACGTTCGCAGCTCCCCACCCCGCATCCGATTCCACGCCCGCAGCCGCGCCAGCGCGAGCTCCGTCTGCGTCCCCCGCTTGCTCGCGAGCAGCTCGTGCCACTCGTCCGCGATCACGTGCGACACGCCGCCCAGCAGCTCCCGCGCGTTCGCGTAGCTCATCAGGAGCGACAGCGACTCGGGCGTCGTGATCAGCACGCTCGGCATCGACCTCTTCTGCCGCGCCCGCACGCTCGACGA
>CAYQAD010000205.1:0-4769 GCA_964415125.1 uncultured Phycisphaeraceae bacterium
GCGGATCTGGACGGTGCGGGCGTTGAGGCCGGCGTCGATGCAGACGTCGATCTTGAAGTCTTCCATTGCGGGGTAGATGAACTCCTCAACCGCGACGGGCAGGCGGTGGATCTCGTCGATGAAGAGCACGTCGCCCTCGCCGAGGCGGGTGAGTGCGGCGACGAGGTCGGTGCCTTTGGCGAGGGCCGGGCCGCTGGTCGTGGCGAGGGTGGTGCCCATCTCGGCGGCGACGACGTGGGCGAGGGTGGTCTTGCCCAGGCCTGGCGGGCCGTGGAGGAGCAGGTGCTCGAGCGGCTCGCCGCGGTCTTTGTGCGCGCGGACCGCGATGCGGAGGCGCTCGATGAGCTCGCGCTGGCCGATGTACTCGTCGATGGTGCGTGGGCGGAGGGCCCAGCCCTGGGACTCGTCGATGGGCTCGCTCGCGGCGGCGGAGATGACTCGTTCGGTTGCCATGTGCTGGGAGTCTACTCGGCGTTCGGGGCTTGAACGGTTCAGTTTCCCGGCGATATGTGCTGCGGGGGGGGCGATCCGTTAGCCAGTCAGTTCATGCCGGTCCGTTCATGCCAGTCAGTTCATGGGGAGGTTCTTGTCGCGCCAGAGCTTGTGGAGCCGGTCGAGGGTGGTGGGGGCCCAGACTCGGCCGTCGGGCAGGATGGTCTGGACGTGCTCGCCGGAGGCGCGGTAGAGGGCGACTTGCGGGTCGGCGTCCTCGGCGATCTTGGTCTCGAGTTGCCAGAGCGATGCGGTGCGCTCGGTGAGGGAATCGGAGCGGAAGGTGATGGTTTGGAGGGCGGGCTGATAGGCGTAGAAGCCGTAGTCCAGCGGCACGCCCGCGCGGAGCATCAGGTCGGGCAGGAGGTAGGCCTCGAGACGCGAGACGTAACCCTCGCCCTCGATGAGCGGCTTGACGGCTTGGGGCGCGGCGCCGGACTGGCTGACGGCGATGGTCATGGACCGGCCGTCGCGTGCGCCGGTTTCTTTCCAGGACGAGGTGTCACCCGTGGGGGACTCGACCTGCATGTTGATGCTCCATGCTTCTTGCTCGCGGTCGAGCGACATGAAGAAGACGGCCGATGAGTCGACGATGACCAGGCCTGTGGGCGCCGTCGGGTCGCGGTTGAGGAGGCGCGTGTCCATGCGGAGGAGGTAGCCGGGCGTTTTCTCATCGGTGTTGAAGCGGTCGGGCGTGCGGCGGGGGTCGAGCTCGCCGCGCTGGCCGATCCATGTTCGGATGCGGCGGTAGCCCGACTCGGTGGCGTCCATGTCGGCGCCGGTGGCGGCGGGGGTGTAGAGGCGCTCCCAGCGCTCGCGCATGGAGCCGTCTTCGTTGAGGACGATCGCGCGCATGTCGCTCTCGGTGACGAGTGCTCGCATCGCTTGCCCGGCGGCGATGGCGGCGGCGCGTCGGCTGGCGAGCTCGGTGGGGTCCTCGAGGCGGACGGTGCCGACGGAGGTCTCGTACATCGGGCGGAGGGTGGCGAGGTTCTCGGGTGGGGCGATGAGCTCGATGATGAGGAAGCGCTGGGCGCCGTTCTGGAAGACGGTGTAGCCGTGGGCGGTGAGTGTGCCGTCGAGCTCGGGTGCGGCGATGTAGGCCCGGCTGGCGGGCTGGCCCGAGATGGTGAGGTTGAAGTCGTGCGAGATGAGGCCGGCTTGGGAGGAGTGGACGAACCGGGCGTCGGGGTCGACGCGGGCGACGGATTCGGCCTTGGCCTGGAGGATGCGTTCGAGGATGGAGCGTGGGGTGTGGCCGGGCTCGGGGGGGCGGATGGTCTGGAGGTTGATGAACCATCGCGTGCCGTCGGCAGCGAAGGTCTCGGGGGCGATGCGGATGGTGATCTGTTCCCCGAGTCGGGTGGTGGTGGAGGTCGAGCCGGCGGGGGGGAAGATGGTCAGGCCCGCCGAGGGGATGCGGATGGGGTCCTCGGCGAGGGCGATCGTGGCGGTGGGGGTGCCCGGCGGGGTAGTGGGCCGGGTGGCGGGCTGGCTCGTGGGCTGGTTGGCCGGCTGGTTTGGGTTTCGGAGCACCGTCTGGCTTGCGGCGGGGCTGGCGGCGAGCACCAGCGTGGCGAGGGCCAGGGCCGAGGCGAGTGGGCGGCGGCGGGGTTCGGCGGCGTTGATGGTCGGCATGGTGCAGACGATATCGGCCGGTTGGCGGTGGTTTGGCGAGGGAATCTGCGGGGCGTGACCGTCCCGATGCCGGGCGGTGGTTGGTGGGGCGGCGGGCGAGGCGGCGGGGGCGTGGATGCTCACGAAATTTGAACGATTTGGCTGGTTGCGGGGTTGCTGCGTTGACTCGCGGGATGTCGGTCGTACTGTTGTCGGCTCGACCTGAGCCGGGGTTCGTTCCGGTAGGTGGTCGGGTCGGATGTGATGAAACGAATCGGATCGCGTAAGCGGGCGGAGTCGTCCGGGGCGGTCTTAGCCGACGGTGAGGGCTTGATGACTGGGAACAAGATCAGAATCCGCATGGAGGCGTACGACCACATCGCCCTCGATGCGTCGGCGAAGGAGATCGTCGAGCAGGCCAAGCGGACCAACGCGAAGGTCGCAGGCCCGATTCCTCTTCCGACCCGGATCGAGCGGTACACCGTGCTCCGCGGCCCGTTCATCGATAAGAAGAGCCGCGAGCAGTTCGAGATCCGCACGCACAAGCGGATCATCGACATCGTCGAGCCGAACGCGCGCACCGTTGAGGCCCTGAACCGCCTTGTGGTTCCCGCTGGTGTGTTCGTTCGCATCAAGGCCTGATAGATTGATTTCATGGACCGGACGCTCGAGAGGGCGTCCGGTTTTTTTCAAACCTTCCTCTGCCCATCGCTGGGAACGACCAGCGGCTTGGGCATGAAGCGCCGCCCGGAGCGAAGCCGGGGGTCCGTGGCGAGAGCGGCGGACAGCGACGAAGGATTCTGGCGATGAGCATGCAACTGATCGGCATCAAGAAGGGCATGACCCGCGTGTACGCCGAGGACGGCTCTGTCCTCCCGGTGACCGTGATTGAGGTCGCGCCGAATGTCGTGACGCAGGTCAAGGAAGCCGACGGGCCCGACGGGTATGCCGCGGTGCAGATCGGCGGCGGCGAGATGAAGGCCCGGAACTCGTCGATCCCCATGATCGGGCACGACGCCAAGGCCGGGACGGCTCCGAAGCGCAAGCACCTGGAGTTCAAGTCCGACCAGGCGTTCGAACTCGGCCAGACGCTCACGGTGGCGGATCTCGAGGGCGTCAAGTACGTCGACGTGATCGGAACCACCAAGGGCAAGGGCTTCCAGGGTGTCATGAAGCGTCACGGCTTCAAGGGTCAGCTCGCGTCGCACGGCGTGGAGCGGAAGCACCGCTCGCCCGGCTCGATTGTCTCGGGTACCAATCTGGGTACTTCGGGCAAGCTGAAAAAAGGCAAGAAGATGTCCGGCCATATGGGAAGTGTGCGGCGTACTATCCGCTCGCTCGATCTGGTTCGGATTGATGCGGAACGGAACCTGGTGCTCGTGAAGGGCCCGGTTCCTGGTGCCAACGGCGGCACCGTGATGGTTCGGCCGGCAGTCCGGCTGAACCGCTCGAAGGCCAAGCAAGCCGGGGCGTGAGCCTCGGGGTGTGAGGAATTTGCCATCGGTCGCAACGTGTGCGGCCGGTGGGTTCGGAAGGCCCGATGGGCGAGCGTGATGCTCGGCCGGGTGGAACCGCCGGACGGCAACATGTGTTGTGCACCATCGGCGACGGTCGCCGGTGGGAAGGAGACGGCCGAGTCGATTCCGACCCGACCCCACCCGACGTGCTTCTCTTCGTTTGAAGAGCTGGCACGCCGGGGTGCCGCGAGACTCGCGGCGACTGGAGGCGGGCGGATAGGCGGAGCCCGGGCCGGGCCCTTGGGGCTCGGTTCGGAACACGAGTCTTGCGTAAGCGAGACCAGGCGTCGGACGGAGGCGGACTATGCAGGTCCCCGTCTACAACATGAAGGGCGAGCAAGTCTCGACCCTTGATATTGATGAGCAGAGCCTTGGTGGTGAGGTGCGTCCTGCGCTGATTAAGCAGGCGTATGTCATGTACCACGCGAACCTTCGGCAGGGCAGCGCCCGGTCGAAGTGCCGCAGTGAGATCAACGGCTCCCGTCACAAGATCTACAAGCAAAAGGGCACCGGCAACGCGCGTCACCACGACCGCAAGCCGAACCTCTTCAAGGGTGGCTCGCACGCCAAGGCGAAGAAGCGTGTGCGTGAGGACTACCACCAGGACATGCCCAAGAAGATGCGCCGCAAGGCCAACCGCAACGCGCTGCTCGCGAAGCTGGTCGACAACGAGGTCAAGATCGTTGACCGGATCGACTTTGCGGAGGTCAAGACGCGTGCGTTTGCCGATCTGATGTCGGCCCTCAAGATTGATCGCAAGGCACTGGTGGCGCTCTCTTCAGATCCCGAGAAGAGCCGCAACGCCCGCCTGAGTGCTCGCAACGTCGCGGACGCCTCGCTGTGCCGGTCGGACCAGCTGACGGCCTTCGAGATGCTCAACCACCGCTATCTGGTGATCGAGAAGGATGAGCTCGAGGCGTGGCTTGCCGGGCCGAGCTCTCGCATGGACAAGAGCGCGAAGAACTATGGCGGTAAGGCCGCGAAGGCCGCTGCCGGGGAGGCCGGCTGATGCACCCGATGTACGTCATTAAGCGTCCGCTGCTCACCGAGAAGAGCACCGAGGCGATGAACGCTGGCGGCCATTACACCTTCGAGGTCGATCGCACGGCCACGAAGACGGATGTGAAGAAGGCGATCGAGTCG
>CAYQAD010000206.1:0-4732 GCA_964415125.1 uncultured Phycisphaeraceae bacterium
GCATGGACGACGTGACCTTCGGCCGCCGCATTCCCGCGCCCGCGTCCGCCGCGATGCTCGGCCTCGCTGGCTTGGCCGCGACGCGCCGTCGCCGCTGATCCGACGCCGACAACTCCTGTGAAATCGAGCGGGCCCGCGTGCGAACGCGGGCCCGCTCTGTGTATGTGGTTCGCCGCCTCGCTACCCTTCGGCCGTGCGATCCAAGGGCCAGACCATCCTCGCGACCGACCTCGCCGGCATCGAGCTCGCCTCGCCGCTCATCGCGGCGGCTGGCACCGCGGGCACGCTCGACGAGCTGTCCGACGTGCTCGACCTCCGCGACCTCGGCGCGGTCACGAGCAAGTCCATCACGCGCGAGCCCCGCGAGGGCAACCAGCCCTGGCGCATCACGGGGCTGCCCGCGGGCATGCTCAACGCCATCGGCCTTGCCAACCCGGGCATCGACGTCTTCATCGCCGACCACGCGCCCCGCATCGCCGCGATGCCGTGCCGCGTGATCTGCTCGGTCGCGGGCAACGCGATCGATAACTACGTGCACGTCGCGGATCGGCTGGGCACGCTCGACGCGGTCGCGGGCGTCGAGCTCAACGTCTCCTGCCCCAACGTGCACGGCGGGTCGGACTTCGCGACCGACACGGCGGCCCTCGCCGACCTTGTCCGCGCCGTTCGGCCCGTGCTTCCCAAGACAAGGCTGATCGTCAAGCTCGCGCCACTGGTCATGGGCACACCCAGCATCACCGACGCCGCCCGCGCCGCAATCGAGCCCGCCGGCTCATCGCCCGCCGGCCCAAACAGCCGCCCGGGCGCCGATGCGCTGACCATCGCCAACACCGTGCCCGCCATGGCGATCGACGTGCACACGCGCGAGCCGGTGCTGACCAACACCACGGGCGGGCTGTCGGGCCCGGCGATCCATCCGATCACGCTCAAGCTCGTGCGCGACGCGTACAGCACGCTTTGTCGAGACGCCGGCACGCCCATCATCGCCGCGGGCGGCACGAGCAACTGGCAGGCCGCCGCGGCGTACGTCCTCGCGGGCGCGACCGCGTTGCAGCTCGGCACGTCGCTCTTCGCCGACCCCGCGACACCCCGCCGAATCAACCGCGGGCTCGCGAGGTGGGTGCGCGACCAGGGCGAGACTTCCCTCGCCGCCCTGACGGGCGCGCTCCGCGCTACCCGCTGACCTCGACCGCGTCGCCCTCGCGCATCGACGCGAGCGCCGCGCGCAGCCCGCCGGAGGGCCTGGGCGCGTCTGCGACCTCGGGCGTGGCGTCTTGCTTGGGCTCTGCTTCTCGTGCGGCGTCGTGCGTGATCTGCCCGTCGGCGCCGACCTGGTCGAACTTGACGGTGACGCGCGTGCTCACGCCGCGTTCCTGCATCGTGACGCCGAAGAGGCGATCGGTCGCCTGCATGGTGCGCTTGTTGTGCGTGATGACGATGAAGTGCGAGGAGTCGGTGAACTGGCGCACGACGTTGCAGAAGCGCCCGACGTTGCCCTCGTCGAGCGCCGCGTCGACCTCGTCGAGGATGCAGAAGCACGAGGGCTTCGAGCGGAAGATCGAGAGCAGCAGGGCGACGGCCGTCAGTGTCTTCTCGCCGCCGGAGAGCTGGCTGATCGATCGCGGCTGCTTGCCCGGGGGCTTGGCGATGATCTCGATGCCGCTCTCGAGCACGTCGATCTCGTCGGTCTCGACCTTTCGGCCGTCGACTTCCTTGACCAGGCCCATGAGGCGCACCTCGGCCCGCCCGCCGCCGAAGAGCTTGCGGAACATGCCGCCGTCACCGCCGAACTCTTCCTGGATGCGCACGAACGCCTCGCCGAAGCGCTCGCGGCTGACGTCGTTGAGCTTCTCGATCAGCTCGCGGAGCTGCCCGCTCGCCTCGTCGAGATCCGCGACCTGCGCGATGAGGTCCTCGTTGCGCTCGGCGAGTGTTTCTTCCTCTTCGATCGCGTCGAGGTTGACGTTGCCGAGTTTCTTGATGTCCGATCGGAGCGCCGCGACGATCTGCTCAGTCTCGGCCGGATCGATCGGCTCGACATCGCCCGGCGCCATCGTGGCGCGGTAGTCCAGGTACTCCGCGGCGAGATCGACCATCAGGTCTTCCTGAGCCCGCTCCTCGGCCGTCTCACGCTTCACCTCGACCTCGCGGCGCGAGATCTCGAGCGAGTTCCAGTCGCGCTCCACGCGTGTCATCGCGGTCCGTGCCGACTCGACCTGCCCAGAAAGCGCCGCGACGGCGTCGCGCTTTGTGCGAGCGGCGTCTCGCGCCTCACCGAGCGTTGCCTCGACCCGGCCGACGACCTCGCCGGCCTCACGGGCTTCGTGCTCGGCGACCTCGATGGTGCTCTCGAGGTCGGTCAGGCGTCCCCGGGCCGAGTCGAGCTGCCGCGAGAGCTCGCCGCGCTCGCGATCGGTCTGGTCCCCCGACGCCTCGAGCCTGCTCTGCTCGCGTCGGGCCGAGGCGAGCTGCTCGGCGCACGTGGTCGTCGCCACGCGCGCCGCGGCAACCTGCTCGCCCGCCGCGTCAACCCGAGTCTGCACGCGCGAGAGCTCTCGCTCGGCCTGCTCCGCGGCCTCGACCTGCTCGGCGAGCAGCCGGGCGAGGCGCTCCGCCCGCTCGGCGAGACCGGCGCGATCGCGTTCGATTATCGCGAGCCGCTCGCTCGCCTGCGCGAGGTCCTCGTCGGCCGATGCCCGCTCGCGCTGCAGCCGCTCGGTGTCCGACGCGATCCGATCGCGTGCCGACTGGGCGTGCACGAGCTCGCGCTGCGTCTGCGCGAGCGACTGCTCGAGCTTCGCCCGCTCGGCGCTGACAGCCGCCGCGTCGGCATCGACGCGCTCGAGCGAAGAGCGCTCGTTGGTCAGTGCCGCACGCAGTGTTTCCAGCTCGGCTTCGAGGGACCGCAGCTCGGTCTGCCGGGCCAGAAGCCCCGCACCCTCGCCCTCGGCGTCCATCGGGCCGGCGACGACCCGCCCATCGGCGTGCACGACGGTGCCATCGCGTGTGACGACCCGCGCCCCGCGCACGCCGGCCAGGGGGCCCGCGAGGATCATCATCGCGGTGTCCGCGTTCTCGGCGATCCAGACCCGCCCCAGCAGGCGATCGAGCAGGCCGTCCACGAGCGGGTTCATCTTGTCGTCGTCACTGCGTGCGCGCACCGCCGAACGCAACGGCGTAAGCGGCACGCCCGCGTGGTCGGGCAGCACGCCATCTTCGGTCGAACTCGATCCTCCGAGCCCACGCATCGCCAGCAGTGTCACCCGGCCGGGCAGCGTCGCGAGCTCTTCGGCCGAGGGCATCGCGACAAGCGACTCGACGACAAGCCCGCGGAGCTCGCCGCCCAGTGCCGCCTCGACGCACGACGCGTTCTCCGCGTCGGTCTCGACGAGGTCCGCGAGCGGTGCGATCACGCCGGCAAAGCCCTCCCCAGCCTCGCGCCGCTCGAGCACCGCCCGGGCCGCGTCACCGAGACCCACGCGGTCGGCGGCCATCTCGGCGAGCGTGGCGCGTCGGCTCTCCTGACGAACGACACGCTGGTCCAGCTCCGACACGCGCTCCGCTAGGGCAGCGCGGTCGGCGCCGAGCGACTCGGCCGACTCGCGCACGCGCTCAAGCTCGCGTTGAGTCCGGTCGTTCTGCGCCTCGATCTGCTCGACACGCTCGGCCGCGGCGGTGCGCTGCGTCTCGAGCGACGCCAGCTCCTCACCCACCGACGCCACGCGCCCCTCGATCTTCTCGATCTGCTCCCGCATCGAGTCGATGCGGCGCTGGTCGGCCTCGATCGAAGCCACGAGCTGCGTCCGCTCGCGCTCGATGTCCGATGCCCGCCCGCGCCGCTCGCTGGACTGGGCACGTGCTTGCGCGAGCGCCTCCAGATCGCCGGCCCGGCGATCCTGCGCCTCGGCGAGCTCGCGCTCGGCGGTCGCGAGCGATTCGGCGAGCGAACCGATCGCGGCTGCTTTGCCCTCGATTTCCTCGGCCAGGCGCGTGAGCCGATCGTCCAGGTCCGTCAGTCGCTTCTCGTCGGCCTCGCTGCGCCGATGGGCGTCCTCGAGCGCACGCTTCGACATGCTGATGCGCTGCTCGGCGCTCTGGCGGGTGTGCTCGGCGGCGGTGCGCTCGTCCTCGAGCGATCGCACGACGCCCTCGGCCTCGACCGCCTCGCCTTCGGCGGCGAGCTTGGCGTCTTCCGCATCGCGCAGGCTTGCCTCGGTGTCGCGGCGTTGGCTCGACATTGCCGAGAGCTGGCTGGTCAGCCCATCGAGGCGCTGGCGCAGCTCGTCGTACTGATGAAAAACCAGCGCGAGCCGGTTGGCCGCCAGCTCGTCGTCGAGAAGCTTGAACTGCCTCGCCTTCTCCGCCTGCCCACGCACGATGCGCAGTCGGCGCTCGGTGTTGTCCAACTGCGTGCGTGTGCCCTCGAGGTTGCGCTCGGTGCGCTCGAGCTTGCGTTCGGCCTCGACGCGCCGCTGGCGGTACTTGGCGATGCCCGCCGCCTCTTCGAAGATGATCCGTCGCTCCTGCGGGCTCGCCAGCAGCATGCGGTCGACCTTGCCCTGCTCGATGATCGAGTACGCATCGGCGCCGATGCCCGTGTCCATGAACAGCTCGCGAATGTCACGCATCCGCGCCCGCTTGCCGTTGATGAGGTACGCGCTCTTGCCGTCGCGATAGAGCTGACGCTCGACCTCGACCTCGTCGGCCTCGATGGGCAGCATCCGGCGTCGCC